>NZ_JARCCZ010000024.1:0-93397 GCF_048957775.1 Pseudarthrobacter sp. CC4
GACCAGGACGGGATGGCCTGGCTCTCCGCCTACCTGCCCGCCCACCAGGCCACGGCCCTCTGGAACAAGCTCACCGCCCTCTCCCGGACCATGCAGGGACCGAACGAGCACCGCACCCTCACCCAGCTCCGGGCGGATAGTTTCGCCGAAGGGCTCCTCAACAGCGGCAACACTACCGGCGTTACCGGTGCAGCCGGTGCTGGCGACGGCGGCGAGGGAACCGGTCCAAACCAAGCGCCAGTCCGGGCCGAGGTGCTGGTCACCGTGCCAGTGTTCGCCCTGCTGGGCTTGACGGACGAGCCGGCGGTGCTGGACGGGGCCGGCCCCATTCCGCCCTCGATGGCACGGGAGCTCGTCGCCGACGGTGCCAGCTCCTTCTACCGGGTGCTGGTGGACCCGCGGGACGGGGCGCCGCTGGAAATCGGCCGCACCAGCTACCGGGTGACCAAGGCGATGCGGAACTGGCTTAGGCTGCGGGACGGAAAATGCCCCTTCCCCGGCTGCAGCAACCACTCCCTCGACAACGAAGCCGACCACCTCCTCGCCTGGCACAACGGCGGCACCACCGGAGTCTCGAACCTCGGCCAGCCCTGCCCGAAACACCACAAACTCCGCCACACCAGCGGCTGGAACCCCACCCCGGCAACAAAAAACGAACCACCCGGCTGGACCTCACCCACCGGCCGCCACTACACAACCGAACACCAGGACTGGGAACCACCCAAGTGGCCAGATCGGGCTGCGGAAGTGAAACGCCTGGAAGGATCAATCGCAGGCTGTACGGACTTCGCCTACACCGGGCTCTCCCCCGGCGAAGAAGCCCTCGAGCAGTTCCTGCACGCCCGCGACGGATGAACGTTGGTTGGGCTTCCGCTCAGGAGCCGGCAATTCCATCCAGCCGGTACCGCAGCTCCACGATTCCCCTGCCCATGGTGCGCGAGGCCACCAACTCGAGTGGCGGCGTCGGGCCTGCCAGCGGAAGCAGCCGCTTGCCATCCCCCAGTACCACCGGGATGACGGAGAGGATAAGTTCGTCGAGCAATCCGGCCGAAGCGAACTGGGCGGCGAGGTTCCCGCCGCCCACCACCCAGATGTTCTTGCCGCCGGCGGCCCGTTCGAAGTCTGCGAGGAACTCGGTGACTTCGCCGCGGACGAAGGTGATGTCGGAACCTGCCGGAGCCGTGTACTCATGCCGGGTGAACACGTAGGAGGGTGTGCCCGGGTAAGGCCAGTTGCCCGGCTCGTGCTCCAGGAGCCAGGCGTAGGTTCCGCCGCCCATGACGATGCAGCCGACATCTGCCATGAACGACTCGTAGCTTTCCTTGCCGCCCTCAAAACCGTCGAACTGCAGCAGCCAGCCCAGGTCATCGGTGGGCGTGGCAATAAAGCCGTCCAGGGACGCGGCGACGAAGTACTGGATACGTGGCATGGAGCCAGCCTAGCCAACGGCATCAGCGCCTGCCAGAGGCAGGTCAGCCGGAAAAGTACGGAATGATCAGGTACAGCCCGAAGAGCACTGCCAGGCCGCACAGGCCGAAGCAGACGTATGCGAACGCACGCTTGGTTCCTGGGGACACCTGCTGCGGGTCACCGGCGATGGCGGTCAGCCTGACGCCCAGGGAGTAGAGGACCACCACAGTCACAGCGGCCGCCAGGGTGGCACCGGCTACGGTCAGCAGTTCCAACCACTTCATCGTTGGGCATCCTTCGTGTCGACGGCTTCGGCTTCCGCCTGGGTGCCGGCTTCGGTTTTGTTAGTGGGCTGGGTGTTTGGCTCGGCCTGGGCGTTTGCCTTGGATTTGGCGCGCACACGGGCACGTGCCAGGGCCTTCTTCTTGGCAAAACGGACGGCTTGTCCGGCTTCTTCCACCTCGATGGCGTTGTGATGGCCGACGGCGGACTTGCGTGAGTAGAAGAACATCAGCAGCACGGCTGCGGTGCCGGCAACGGCGGCAATCAAAACGCCAACCACGCCCGTCTTGACCAGGAGGGCGGTCAATGCCCCCACAATTCCGGCGGCGGGAAGGGTGAAGAGCCAGCCGAGGGCGATCTTGCCCACCATGTTCCAGCGCACGCTGGTTCCCTTGCGGCCCATGCCGGAGCCGATGACGGAACCGGAAGCAACCTGGGTGGTGGAGAGCGCAAAGCCGAGGTGTGAGGACGCAAGGATGGCAGACGCGGTGCTGGTCTCCGCCGCGAAACCCTGGGCGGGCTTAACCTCGGTGAGACCGGCACCCATGGTGCGGATGATGCGCCACCCGCCGGCGTACGTGCCGATGGCGATGGCCAGGGCGCAGGCTGCAATAACCCAGAACTGGGGTCCTGAGCCGGCCTCCTGGGTTCCGGCGGCAATCAGGACCAGCGTGATGATGCCCATGGTCTTCTGGGCGTCATTGGTGCCGTGGGCCAGTGCAACCAGGCTGGACGTGAAGATCTGGCCGGTCCGGAAGCCGCCGCGCTTCTGGGTGAGCTTGCTGCCGGTCTCGGGATCGTGGCGCGAGGTCAGCGCGTAGGCGAGGCGCGTGCAGATGTAGGCAACGACGCCGGCAATAAGCGGTGCGAAGATCGCCGGGAGGATGACCTTCTGGAGGAGGCCTTCAAGGTTGATGGAGTTGAAGCCGATGCCGGCAATGGCGGCACCGATGAGCCCGCCGAACAAGGCATGCGAAGAACTTGAGGGAAGGCCTTTTAGCCAGGTGATCATGTTCCAAAGGATGGCACCCATGAGTCCGGCAAAGATGATGTCCGGCGTGATCTGGACGCCGTCCGATCCCTCACGGATGATTCCGCCGGACACCGTTTTGGCCACCTCCGTGGAAAGGAATGCGCCCACGAGGTTCAGGATGGCTGCCAGCGCCACCGCGGTTTTTGGTTTGATGGCGCCGGTTGCGATGGGCGTGGCCATGGCATTCGCGGTGTCGTGGAAACCGTTAGTGAAATCGAAAAATAGTGCCAGTGCGATAACCAGCGCCACCATGAAGGTGATATCCACCTGTTGCCCAATCTGCAGAGTCGACGTCCAGCAGTTTCTTTTCCGCCGGCTGCCCTGCACAGATAATTCACCAGCTGTTCGCTTGGAATGACTTGTGGCGGTAACCAGACCGGCGTGAAACCTTATCGATCGTACGCGTACCCAACAACAGGTCAAAACAACGGCTGTCCGAGAAACGACCGTATCCGCTCCAGTTCCATGGGCGAGATGCCGCGTCTCGGATCGGGGGAAACGGCCAGGATGCGCCGGCCGAGGAGCCTGGCCCAAGCCTGGGCCGCCGCCTCGAATGCCAACTGGTCGTCGATCCAGGCAACAGCCTCAAGGCTGGCGGCTTCCACGTCCTCCTGGATGGCGCGAAGCTTCCACCAGCCCTCCCCCGCGGCTGTCCCGCCTGAAGTCAGGTAAGGCCACCGTGCCCCGTCCAGGCCAATGGCCGGGCACAGGTACTGCGGGGCAAGTTCCTCCCAGCTGGTGAGCCAGACGCAGCGCACCCCCGGCATCGCGGCAATGCCGTTCAGCCCGTCCACGAGTTCCGGCGCATAGGCCACGGGCAGGAGGCCCGCATCGGCGTACTTCCAGCCGGATCCCCAAGCGCTGGCTCCGGTTGGCCCGAACGGACAAACGACGCCGTCGACATCGAGATAGAGCGTGCGGGTCATTCCTGATCCGAACCGGGAACCTAGCCCTGCCGGAGGCCCGGTGGCCTGGCAGTGGCGGGCCGCTCATGTTCCGGGCCGGTGAATCTGACGTCTGGCTCCACGCCTACATCCTCGCACCGGCCCGGATTCTCCTCAATGACCCGGGGCTGCTGGGCCTGGGCGAGGACCGTTCAGCGCGCCTGCTTCCCGGCCCGAAAGAAGCTACCGTCCTAGGGTGTTCCCGTGGCAACTTGGGGGTTGTTGACGTTGACCAGCCAGGCCACACCGAACCGGTCGGTGCACATGCCGAAGATGTCACCCCAGGGCGCCTGCTCCATGGGAACGGTCACCGTTCCGCCATCGCCACTGAGTTTCTCGTAGTACCCGCGCAGTTCCGCTTCATCGTCACCGCTGAGCGAGATCGAAATGGATGATCCCGGCGCGTACCCCATGCTGTTCGGCGTGTCCGCCCCCATCAGCACCATCCCCTGGGTGGTGGTCAGCATGCCGTGCATGATCTTGTCCGATTCGGCCGGATCGTCGCTGGCCTGGAACTCGCCGAAAGTGCTGAGGGCCAGGTCGCCGCCGAAGACCGCCTGGTAGAAGGTCATCGCCTCGCGGGCGTTGTCGCGGAAGCTGATGTAGGGGTTGAGAGTGGTCGGCATGGTGGATCTCCTTGAATGGGGACGGAACATGGTGGAACCAGACAACATCCTGCCTCAAACGAAGGGCGGGTGGTAGGGGATGCCGAACGGTGGTGCGCAAGGGACCGCCTGGGCCGTAGGCTCAGGGTCATGGCCAGATACTTTGACGTTCACCCCCAGGACCCCCAGCCCCGCGCCATCACCCAGGCAGTCAAGATAGTGCTCGACGGCGGACTGATCGCCTATCCCACGGACTCCTGCTACGCGCTGGGCGCGCAGATAGGCAACAGGGACGCCCTGGACCGGATCAGGACCATCCGCCGGCTGGACGACAAGCACCACTTCACGCTGGTCTGCCGTGACTTCGCGCAGCTGGGCCAGTTTGTGCATATCGGGAACGACGTTTTTCGCAGCATTAAGGCCGTAACCCCGGGCGGCTATACCTTCATCCTGCCGGCCACCAAGGAGGTTCCGAAGCGCCTGCTGCATCCGAAGAAGAAAACGGTTGGCGTGAGGATTCCGGACAACCGGGTGGTTCAGGCACTGCTCGCGGAGCTCGGTGAGCCGTTGCTTTCGAGCACCCTGCTGCTCCCTGACGAGGAGGACCCGCTGACCCAGGGGTGGGAGATCAAGGAGCGCCTGGACCACCAGGTGGACGCCGTGATCGACGCGGGCGACTGCGGATCAGAACCCACCACAGTGGTGGACTTTTCCAGCGGCGTGGCAGAGGTTGTCCGGCGCGGCACCGGGGATCCCTCCCGGTTCGAATAGCTGCTGGCAAAGTGCGCACGGGTAAGGACTTGGGGCGACGGCGGAGGTTGCCTTCCGCTTCCGCTACTCCTGCTTGCGCGCCCGGCTTGGCTGCACCCTGGGCGGCTCGCCCGGCATCTTGGGGTAGTCCGGCGGGAACGGAAGCTCGCCCAGCCCGGCCTTGATGTCACGCTCCCACCACCCAAGGAGCGTGTCGATGGTTCCGGGGTTCCTGCCCATGTCCGCCCAGGGGTCACCGAGCGTCTTGAGCCGGTCCGGGACGGTGAGGATGGTGAAGTTCTTCGCATCCACGTTTTCCAGTTCATCCCAGGTGATCGGGCAGGACACCGGGGCGTGGGGCAGCGGCCGGGGGCTGTAGGCGCCGGCGATGGTGCGGTCCCGGTTGGCTTGGTTGAAGTCCACGAATACCCGCTCGCCGCGTTCTTCCTTCCACCAGGCGGTGGTGACCTTTTCCGGCATCCGGCGCTCCAGTTCCCGCGCCGCGGCGATGACAGCGTGCCGGACGTCAAGGAATTCCCGCGTGGGCTCCACTGGCGCGTAAACGTGCAGTCCACGGTTCCCCGAGGTCTTGATGAAGCAGTCTAGGCCCGCCTCGGCCAGGACCTCCTTCAGCGCCAGCGCGGCAGGGATGGCGTCGTCGAAATCGGTTCCCGGCTGGGGGTCGAGGTCGATGCGCAGCTGGTCGGGATTGTCCGTGTTTTCCGCACGGGAGGGCCAGGGGTGGAAAACGATGGTGTTCATCTGCACCGCCCATACGGCCGCTGCGGGTTCATCAAGGATCAGCATGGGATGGGAGCGTGCGCTCGGAAAGAACACCTTGGTGGACCGGACGAACGCCGGCGCACCTTTCGGCGGGTTCTTGGAGAAGAACATCTCGCCGTCGATGGTGCCCGAGAACCTCTGCAGGGCCACAGGCCTGCCACCGTTGGCAGCGATGAACGCTTCCCCGACATCGCAGATGTACTTCGCCAGGTCGAGTTTGGTGATTCCCGGCTCAGGCCAAATGACCCGGCTGGGGCTCGAAATGCGCATTTCCCGCTCGCCGTTCGGCCCCTGGACTGTGATGGTGGTCTGTTCGCTCGCCATGGGGACAACGTACACCCCTGCAACAGGAGGCCGGCAGATTTTGGCGGCCGGTCCGGCATGATGGACGCATGTCAGCTTCTGAAACCGCCCTCAGCATCCCGGTGGGCGAAGTCATGGTCTCCGGCACCTACGCGTGCCCTGACAGCCCGTCCGCCACGGTGGTGCTGGCGCACGGTGCGGGTGCGGGCATGGAGCATCCCTTCCTGCGCGGGTTCACCGACGCACTGAACTCCCTCGGCCTCGCCACCCTCCGCTTCAACTTCCCCTACCGGGAGGCCGGAAGGAAGTTCCCGGACCGCCCACCCACGGCGATCGCAGCGTGGCGGGCAGCCATGGCTGCGGCGGCAGGCCAGGGGGCGGAACACGGCGCCACCGGCCGCATCTGGGCGGCGGGCAAATCCTTCGGCGGACGGATGGCCTCGATGGCCGTGGCAGACGGGATGGAGGCTGCAGGACTGGTCTACCTGGGGTATCCCCTGCATCCGCCGGGAAAGCCCGACAAAGTCCGGGACGAACACCTTTACGGCATCACTTCACCGATGCTGTTCCTGCAGGGCAGCCGCGACACGTTCGCTACTCCCGGCATCCTCGAGGATGTGGTGCGCCGGATAGGACCCTCAGCTGTCCTGCAGTGGGTGGACGGCGGCGACCATTCGTTTGCGGTGGCCGGCGTGAAGCGTTCAGCCGCGGAAGTGGGCGCGTCCCTTGCCGAGCCTGTGGCTGGCTTCATCCGCGCCTCCGGCTGATTCGCAGCGGCCTTTGACGGGGCCGCTGCCCGGAACCAGGCGCCCAGGGAGTCCGGCTGTCAGGCGGCTTCCTCGTGCCACCAGCCTTCCCAGGCTGCGGAACTGAGCTGGCCTTCAGGGAATTCGGTTTGTCCGCTGCCGCCGCCGTGTGACCGGCTGTCATCACTGCGCCGGCCGTCGAGCAAGAGGTTAAGGCTGGTGAAGAGAAACATCTTTACGTCCTTCCGTTTCCTGTTGAGGACAACACTGTCCAAGTGGAAACGAGCCTATGCCGTGCATGTTTCAGCGCGTCGACGGTACGTAACGGGCGTGTATCGGAGATCTCACGCGGGGCCGCGGGCCCGGGGAGGCGAACGCGGCAGCGGGCTATTTCCGCTGCTTGGTCCGTGCGGTGGCCGGTGCGGTCCAGGGATCTTCCGGCCACGGATGCTTGGGATAGCGCCCCCTCATCTCGGCGCGGACCTGTGCGTAGGGTCCGGACCAGAAGGATGTCAGGTCGTCGGTGACGGCGAGCGGCCGCCGGGCCGGTGACAACAGGTGGAACAGGACCGGCACCCGGCCATGGACCAGGCGGGGCGTCTCTGCCAGCCCAAAGCACTCCTGGAGTTTGACGGCAACCACGGGCCGTTCCGTCCCCGCTGAAGGTTCCGGATACTCAATCCGCACCCTGGAGCCGCTGGGGACCTCCAGCCATTCCGGGGCGAGCTCATCCATCCTGGCTGCCTCCGGCCAGGGAAGCAGCCGCCGGAGGGGCCCGGTGAGGTCAAGTGTGTTGGCGTCCGCACCCCCTGCAAGCGCCTCGAGCTCGGGTCCCAGCCAGTCCTGCAGCCGGACAAGGAGCCCGGCCTCCGACACGTCCGGCCACGGTCCGCCCAGCTCACGGTGCAGGAAGGCGAGGCGGCTGCGCAAGGATGCTGCCGGCGTCGACCATTTGAGGACGGAAAGTCCGTCCTTTTGCAGCACTGCTGCTACCGCAGCCCTCCCCTCCGCGGGCGACGGACGCACGGGAGTGGACGCGAGCCCAATGGCGCCCAATCGCCGGACCCTGCGGGCGGTGACGCGGCCCTGCGTGAAGGCCGCCTCAACAGCCTCAGCCAGAAGGTGTGACGCCGCCGCCTCGGCAAGGCCGGCCGAGAGCGGAGCCGCGGCGCGGATCACGGCACCGGTGCCGGCGGAGTCCCTGCCTTCGGCGCGGGACACCTCGGCAACGGCCAGCCATTCCTGCCCTGCCAAGCTGCTTCCGGCCGGCAAGCCTGCCCGGGTCCCGGATGACAGCAGATAGCGCTCCGGCCC
Organism: Pseudarthrobacter sp. CC4; assembly: GCF_048957775.1. NCBI lineage: Bacteria > Bacillati > Actinomycetota > Actinomycetes > Micrococcales > Micrococcaceae > Pseudarthrobacter > Pseudarthrobacter sp. CC4. The sequence goes on from NZ_JARCCZ010000024.1 coordinate 8,171, forward strand.
GTCGCCGGGGACCCTGCGTGCCACACGGTCGGGAAAAGCGAGGGCGACGACGGCGCCCACCACCTCAGTGCCGCCGGTGAGGGCAGGAAGCGCGGGAGCTTCGGACAGCGGGCCTGCCTGCCCGGCCAGCGCCTGGAGGCGGCGGCTCTCCTCCGTCCAACGCCGCCCGGCCGGCCCGCTGTCACTGCGCAACTGGGACATGAGCCGCACCAGGTCTGCGCCGGGAGCGCGGCCATCACCTGCCACGGCAGCCACCACCTCAGCCGCCGCCCTGGAGCCGGCCGCTGCCGCGCCGTCGAGCAGGGCACGGGCCAGCCGCGGATCGGCGGGAATGCCGGCGAGGGTCCTGCCTGCGCGGGTGGCCTGGCCGCTGCCGGACACGGCCCCGAGCTCCGCCAGAACTTCCATCGCATCATCCATGGCCTGCTGCGGCGGCGCGTCAGGCAAGGGGAGGCCCTTCCCCCTTGGGGACCCCCAGCACGCCATCAGCAGGGCGGCGCCCGTCAGGTCCGCCACGTTGATTTCCGGGGTCACGTGGGCCGGCGCGGCGCCAAAGGCTTGCTGGCTGTAGCAGCGGACTACGGTCCCCGGCCCCTGGCGGGCTGCCCGCCCGGCACGCTGGTCCGCCGAGGCCCGGGAGCAGGAGACTGTGACCAGTCCGTTCATCCCGCGGGCAGCGTCACGCCGCGGCTCACGGGCAAGCCCTGAATCTACCACCAGCCGGACGCCGGGGACGGTCAGTGAGGACTCGGCGAGGTCTGTGGAGACGATGATCCTGGCGTTGTCGCCCGGGCGACGGCCGGATACCGCGCGGTCCTGTTCCGCCGGCGCTGCCTGGCCATGGAGTTCCAGCACGTCCGTCCCTGGGCCAAGCAGGCTGCGGAGCCTCGCCGCGACCTGGGAAACCTCCCTCGCCCCGGGGAGGAAGACCAGGGCATCTGTGGCGCTGTTCTGTGCCAGTTCACGCCGGCGGGCTTCCGCGGCCGTCCCGGCCACGAACTCCAGGAACGCGGGCGTTACTCCCCGGCCGTCCAGCCTGGCGGCGGGAGCCGGCCGCCACTCTATGCCCAAGGGATGGAGCGCGGAAGGGCAGTCGACGACGGGTGCCGGCCCGCCGCCGTCGTGGTCTCCCAGCAGGGCGGCAAACCGGGGCGCATCGAGGGTGGCGGACATTGCGACGACGGCCAGGTCGCCGCGCAGCTGGCGGACTTCAGCGAGCATGCCGACGAGCAGATCCGTTTCCAGCCCGCGTTCGTGGACCTCGTCCAGGACCACTGCGCCGGCCGTGGGGAGGTCCGGAGCGGCCAGCAGGCGGCGCAGCAGGATGCCGGGCGTGACGAACTCGATGAGGGTTTCGGGTCCTGCCTGGCGTTCGCCGCGGACGGTGTACCCGATGCGGCTTCCCAGCCGGCTGCCGTCCAGGGCGGACAGCCTGCGGGCGGCGGCACGGGCGGCGACGCGGCGGGGCTGGGTCACGACCACCCGGCCCGGCTGGCCGGTGGCGGACGCAAGGAGGTTTGCGAGGAGCGGCGGCACCAGGGTGGTCTTGCCTGTTCCGGGCGGCGCCTGCACTACTGCCGTTCCTCCGGCACCTGCTGTTCCTCCGGCACCGCTGCGGCCCAGGGCTTCAGCCAAAGCCGCGAGCGAGTCAGCGAAGGGCAGTCCGGCGCCGATGGCCGCCAGGTTGAAGGCCTTGCCGGCTGGCGGCACCTTCAGGCCGCTCGGAGAAGTCATCCCTCCATTTTGCCCGGAACTTCGCTGCCGCCGTGACGGAGGCCCGGCCTGACACCGGGATCAGGGCTTTCCCGTACCTTTGGTCCTACCCCTGGAATCTTTGGCGGCTTCGGGCAGTCCCGGTCCCTGGGGTGCGGATTCGGGCGCCGGGGCGGCGGCGGGCGATTCCGGTTGGGGCGGGACGGGCTGCGACTGCGTGGCGGAAGCGTCCGTGGTGGGGGTTTCGGCTGCGACAGCCGTTGCTTTGGCTGCGGAAGCCGCAGCGGCCTGGGCTTCGATGTGGCGGGTGATCTCGGCCCGGACCGACGACAATGCGGCTTCGATGCCACGGTACCTGGACGCCGAGACCAGGCCCCCTGCGGCGGCAGCCTCCAGGTCATTTTCGAGCGCGTCCAAGGCAGCGAGGGCGCCGTCCAGCCTGTTCTCCGCGGCGGCCTGGCTCACGTTGAGCACGCGGATCTGCAAGCCCTGAAGGGTTGCCTCATCCGAGTCGGAGCCGCGAAGACCTGCGGAGGCAAGGAATGCTCCGGCCACCAGGGCGGCAGCTGCGAGTATGGCGGCCAGCACGGTCCAAACCGTCCGCCGCTGGGGCTTCGGGAGAGCCTCCCCCGAGTGTCGGGGCCCTGGAATCTCAGGCGGCATGCTTGCCCTGCAGGGGCACGACGGCGGCCGGCCGGGGGTGCAGGACCGTCACGGCAGTAGTTTCGATTGCGTCAATTGCCGGTGCAGGGACAGCCGCTGCTAGTGTCAGGGCCGCAGCAGGTGCCGCTTCCGGAACTGCTGCCAGGGGTACCTGCGTTGTCCGGGGGGCTTTCCGGAGAACCCGGCGCACGGCTGCGCGAAGTACTGCGGCGAGCAGCTGGCCCAGACCCACGCCCAAGAGCACGTGACCGGCGAGGTACTGGCCACCATGGCCTGCAGCACCGAAAGGCGCGCTGGCCGCCAGCGCCGCTCCGGCGGCGGCCACCAGGGACCAGATGGCACCAATAACTGCACTCATGTGTTCGACCTGCTCCCGCTTCTCCGACTAATCAGCAAGCTTACTACTAATGGTCAGCAAGCTTACTACCCGATCCGGACTACGCAAGCGGGACGCAAGGGTGAGTGTGCGGCGTGGTGCGTTGAGGGAGCGCCACAAAGAAGGAACTGCAGTCCCTACCGCTGCAGGTCGAGGGCCGCCAGGAGCCGCCGGACCGAGCCGCCCAGGTTCCACTCGCTGGCGAGGCGCTCCAGTTCGGTGCGCGGCTCCCCCGCAACGGGGCTTAGCTTGGCCCCAGCCTGTTCGGGGCTGGGCAGGTCCAGGTCCCGCACGAGCCTGACGACGGCGGGGGCAACCGAGAGGTAGTCCGCGGCGGCGGCCAACCTGGCCCGCACCGGTGCGGACAGTCCGCTGCCGGAATGCCCGGCCGCTTCCAGGAGCCCCTCCAGGGTGCCGTGCTTGAGCAGCAGCGACGCTGCCGTCTTTTCGCCGATACCCGCGACGCCCGGCAACCCGTCCGAGGCGTCGCCGCGCAGGGTCGCATAGTCGGCGTACTGCCGGGGCAGCACCCGGTACTTGGCCACCACCACTTCTTCGGTGATGACTTCGAGGTTCTTCATGCCGCGGGCGGTGTAGATCACCCGGACCTGACGTTCGTCGTCGCAGACCTGGAAGAGGTCACGGTCTCCGGTCACCACGTCCACGGGCAAGTCCGCGTGGCTCGCGTAGGTGCCCACGACGTCGTCGGCCTCGTGGTCAGGCGCGCCCACGATGGCGATGCCGGCGAGCCCAAGAACCCGGCGGATCATCGGAAGCTGCGCCTCCAGCGCATCCGGAACCACCTCGACGTCCGGTGCGCCCGCGACGGCCTCCGCCACCCGGTGCGCCTTGTAGGTGGGGAGAAGGTCCACCCTCCATTGCGGGCGCCAGTCATCGTCCCAGCAGGCGATCAGGTGCGTTGCCTGATAATCAGTGGTCAGCCGCGCAATCATGTCCAGCAGTCCCCGGACGGCGTTGACCGGTGTGCCGTCCCCGCGCCGGATCGTATCCGGCATTCCGTAGAAGGCGCGGAAGTACAGCGAGGCAGTGTCCAGCAGCATCAGGCGGTCAGGCATACTCCGATCCTCACACGGATCAGCCCTGCGCGGCCATCAGCCCGGGCCACGATTCCGCGGTTCTCCATGCCCGGCGTCCACGACCGGGCACCCATCCCGTGCTGTGGCTAGGAGGCCCAGTCGGAGTCTCCGAACGCGCGTCCGCGGAAGTGCGCACGCAGGTACTCCCCCACCACGGCGGCTCCGAGGTCCCCGGCCTCGGGGGCCACCACCCTGCCATCCACCCGGCGCACCATGCGCTGCACGAACCGTTCCAGGCTGGGGTCGTTGCCCAGCCTGAAGAACGTGGCCTGCGTGCCGGCACGGCCCAGCCGGTCCAGTTCCGCCACCGTCACCCGGATGGTTTCCGGGTCCGGTGGCCAGCAGAACCACGGTTCGCCTTCCGCAAGCAGGTGGGCGGTGGGCTCGCCGTCGGTCACCACCAGGAGGACGGGCTGCATGGAGGGATGCTTGCGGAAGAACCGGCCGGCCAGCAGCAATCCGTGGTGCAGGTTTGTTCCTTGTTCACGCCGGGGAGGCATGGCCGTGAGCTCGCCTATATCCATCGCCTGGGCATAGCGGCCGAACGTGATCAGCTCCAGCCTGTCCCCGCGGAAGCGCGTGGACACGAGGTGGTGCAGCGCCAGGGCAGTGCGCTTCATGGGCACCCACCGCCCCTCGGCGGCCATTGAGAATGAAACGTCCACAAGGAGGACGACGGCGGCGTGGGTGCGGGCCTCTGTCTCGCTCACCTCGATGTCCGCGGGGGTGAGGCGGAGTCCGGCGCCCGGGGTCCCGCCGTCGGCCGCGGTACGGCTGATCGCGTTGGTCAGCGTGCGCGTGACGTCCCAGGGCTCGGCGTCCCCGAACTCCCATTGGCGGCTGGAGCCGGTCTGCTCGCCGGCAGCTCCCGCCACGCGGGTGTCCCTGCGCCCCTGCCTGCCGGACAACTGTTTCGCGGTATCCCGCAGGAGTGACTTCCCGAGCCGCCGCATGGCCTGGGGCGAAAGCCGGAGGTCCCCGTCCGCGCCACGGCGCAGGTACCCGCCGTCCTGCATGGCCCGCTCGATCTCCGCCAGCGTGCGTGCGGTGACGGCGGCGTTCTGCCCAAGCTGGCGGGCCAGGGCATCCAGGTCCAGGTCGCCGAGCGTTGATCCGTTGTAGGACTGGGAAAGCTGCTCGGCGAGTTCGTCCAGTTCCGCGATGTCCTGGAGGACGCCGGTGCCGTCGCCGAGGCCCAGCCCCTCCTGCCCCTCGAACCGCTCCGACCCGGTCCAGTCCTCTCCGGGACGCAGTGACCGAAGGGTGTCGTCGAGCCGGTCGAGCTGGGCCATCAGTTCCGGCGACCCGAAAGCCTGTGCGGACAGGCGCATCAGCTCCTCCCGCTGCTCCGGCGACATGGACTGCAGGAGCCGCTGGGCCGCAGCTGCCCGCTTGGCCAGTGCGTCAATCAGCTCCTCCACGGACTGCGGATCTTCCGGGAAGTGGTGGCCGTGCCGCGCCATGAACTCCTGGAAGTCAGCCTCCGTGTCCTGCCCGCGGCGGTGTTTGTCCAGCAGTTCGTTCAGGTCCCGGAGCATCCCGCTGACGGCTGCCCGGTCCTCTTCCGTGGCGTTCTCAAGCGCCTGCTTCATGCCGGCGAAGCGCTGGTCCAGGGCCTCGCGGCCCAGCAGGTCCTTGATCCGCTCGTACGCTTCCCTGGCGGCGCCGGACTGCCAATCATAGGAAGCGAGCTCGTTGACGGCCGCCGCGGTGGATTGGGGCAGGTTCTGGAGCTGCATCTCCCGGAAGGCACGGTCCGTGTTGTCCATCATCGCGTCGCGGGCGAGTTGTTTGCGTTCCTCCAGGAGGGCGGTATCCAGGAGCTGCCTGACCTCGCTGAGGGTTCCGTCCAGCCGGTGCCTGCCAAGCAGTTCACTGCGGCGCTGCTGGACGCGCCGGGCGAGGTCGTCCAGGCCTTCCCGGCTCCGGCCGCCGCGCCGGAGGAATTCCTGCAGGGCGTGGCGGGGTGAGTAACCTGCCATCACGTCGTCGGCGACGGCGTCCAACGCCTCCGCCAGGTCGACGGGCGGGGCAAGGGGATCGGGTCCGCCCGTGTACCGGCCGTACCTGGCGGAGTGGTGGTGGCTGTCCATGGTGCCCCTAGCCGTAGACCGTTTCCTCGTCGTCGGACTCCTTGGAGATCCGGCGGGCAAGGTAGAGGCCTTCCAGGGCGAGTTCGATCGCGGCGGCGCGCTCGCCCTTTGACTTTGCGCCGAGGCGGATGCCGATTTCGTCGTAAAGGCCCGATCCATTCAGGGACGGCAGGTTCTCCAGGAACTCCTGCGCCGTGACGTGCTCTCCGGTGGTGACTGTGGTGTGCCCGTCGAGCGCTGCCACGAGCGGGCCGAGATCGAGGCCCTGGTAGTGCGCGCGCACCGCCTCGGCAGTGGCTGTGCGCAGGAGGTGGTCAAGGACGGCTTGCTCGCGGCCTTCCTCACCCGACTCGAACTCGATCTTGCCGGTCAGGACTTCCACCGCTGTCCCAAGGTCCACTATCCGGGCCACAGCCTCGGCCTCGCCGCGCACACTCGCCCGGCGGAGCGCCGCGGCAGCCACTGTTTCGGCTCCCGCGATGGCGAACCGCGCCGAAACCCCCGAGGTCTGGTTGATCGCCGGGGATTGCCGCAGCGCGCGGGTGTAACGCGCCAGGATCTCAAGGATGACCGGCGGGACGTTGGCCACCAGCTGCCCCTCCTGCCGGATGACGGCCACCTCGTCGTCGAGCTCGATTGGGTAGTGCGTCCGGATCTCGGCGCCGAAGCGGTCCTTCAGCGGCGTGATGATCCGGCCCCGGTTGGTGTAGTCCTCCGGGTTGGCGGACGCGACCACCAGCACGTCCAGCGGCAGGCGGAGCACGTAGCCCCGGATCTGGATGTCGCGCTCCTCCATCACGTTCAGCATGGACACCTGGATCCGTTCCGCAAGGTCCGGCAGCTCGTTAATCGCGATGATGCCCCGGTTGGAACGCGGAACCAGGCCGTAATGGATGGTCTCCGGATCCCCGAGGCGGCGGCCCTCGGCCACGCGCATCGGGTCCACGTCGCCAATCAGGTCAGCGACGGACGTGTCCGGCGTGGCCAGCTTCTCCACGTACCGCTCCGACCGGTGGCGCCACGCCACCCGCAGCCGGTCACCCTCAGTGAGGGCGAGGGCACGGTAGTGCTCGGTGATGGGCTCGAAGGGGTGTTCGTTCAGTTCCGAGCCCTCGATGACCGGCGACCATTCATCCAGCAACCCCGCCAGGGTGCGGAGGAGGCGGGTCTTGCCCTGCCCGCGCTCGCCGAGCAGCACCACGTCGTGGCCGGCAATCAGGGCGCGCTCCAGCTGGGGAATGACCGTGCGGCTGAACCCGTACAAACCTGGCCACGGATCCCTGCCGGCGGCGAGCGCGGCGAGGAGGTTGTCTCGGATTTCCTGGCGGAGGTCCTTGTGGGCGTGGCCGGCGGCGCGCAGCTCGCCAACTGTGAAGATATCGGGACGATCAGTCACCCCTCCACGGTAGCCCCCTCCCGTGCCGTGAATCGAGGACTTTCGCCAAACACCCGTTCGACGGCGGCTGCCCCTTCCCCCGGGAACCCGGGCGGGGCCGCGTCATGCCGGTGGACGGGACCGGGATGCGCCGCCCGTGGCCGCTGCTCTGAGGCCAATTTCATCCCGCGCTGCCGGTACTGTCCCACCAGCGGAGCACGCGAAGGCACCGCAGGGTGGTCATGCGGCTGGGGCCCTGCGGTTCTGGCGGGAACCACTGCCTGCCCGGGTATGGCGCGTACCGCTTCCAGCTGCCGTCAGGATTCCGGGCCGCGCGGACCCTTTCCACGGCATCCGCGAGCCGGGGATCGGGCGCTGCTCCGCTCGCCCGGAAGTATTCGAGTCCCCGGAGGACATCGAAGTGCCATTGCGGCGGAAACGGGAACCGGGTGAATGCCCCGTCGGCCACCTCGCCGGTGGTGTGTGAGCGGTACAGGTGATGGGCCAGGAAGAATTCGCGTCCCTTCGCGGCTGCCGCCCGCACGTCGGCCGGTCCGCCGGACCGCCCGTAGGCATCGAGTGCCTCGAGGACGGTGATGCTGGTGTGGAAAGAACCGTGGCGGGAGCCTGTCCGCCTGGTCTGGCAGTTCCACCCGCCGTCGGGAAGCTGTTCCTGGAGCAGCCAGGACACGGCCGCGTCCAGCCGCGGCTCCCCGTAACGGAAGTAGGAGGCCAGGAGGACAAGCATTCCTACGACGCACGTGTCCGGGGGTCCGCGCCACAGGCTGGGTCCGCCGTCGTAATACCTGGCGCCGTCCCACAGGCAGTGGCAGCCGCGGACCGCCTGCGGGTTTTCCTCCGGAAGGCCCAGCCGGTGCAGGAGCAGGAGCGTGTAGGTGGTGGAAGTCCACTTGGGCAGGTAGAGCCCCTGGGACCAGGTGCCGGCCCCGTCCTGTTCGCCCAGGAGCCGGGCGCCCCAACCTTCCGTTGCCACGCGGCGGCGTTCGGTGAGGACCTCGTCGTCGCCGGCGCCGCGCAGGTCCTGCAGCACCTGCCACCTGATCGCCGGATCGCCCTCAAGCAGCCACGCCGTTACCCTTTCCAGAGTCCCTGCCACGCCAGCCACGCTAGTAGGTTGCGCAGGCAGTGCGGTAGGGCAGTTGGACCCCCGGGGCCTTCTTGCGCCAGCATTGGGGCAAGGGCGAAGGCCGCGAATGCACAGGGTGCTGAAGGTCGAGGGGGCTGCAGTGGACAGCGGGTATGCGGGCGGTGACGCCCCGGCCGTTTCGGTGGTGATCCCCACCCGGAACGACGCGGAAATGCTGAGGACGTGCCTGCACCTGCTCTCCCGGCAAACCAGGCCGGCCCACGAAATCATCGTGGTGGACAACGCCAGCAGCGACGACACGCCCGCCGTCTGCACCGCCGCCGGGGTACGCCGCATCCCCGTGGATCTGCAGGGCATTCCTGCCACGGCCGCCGCCGGCTTTGATGCGGCGGCAGGGGACATCATCGCCCGGCTGGACACGGACTCCAGGCCCGCGGCCGACTGGCTGGAACGGGTGGAGGCCGACCTGGCGGCGGCGGGCCCCATGACCCTTGTAACCGGGCCGGCCGATTTCTATGGCGGGAGCCCGTGGGTCCGCTGGGCCGGAAGGCATGTGTTCCTGAGCGGCTATTTCAAGGTCTTCCGGCTGCTGCTGGGCCATCCCCCGGTCTTCGGTTCAAACTTCGCACTGCGGCGGGAAGTGTGGCAGGAGATCAGCCGCAGCGTGGTACGGGACAACGCGGATGTCCACGACGACGTCGATATCTCCTACCGCCTCCGCCCCGGGATGACGGTCATCTACGACCCCGCCCTCACCGTTGGCGTCTCGTCCCGACCGCTTACCAGCTGGGCATCCTTCCGCCGCCACGGGGCCATGACACTGACCACGTGCCGCGTTGAGTTCCGGGAAGAAGCGCCGCTGCGGCGCCGCCTGGACCGTTTGCAGGTACGACGGCGGCGGGAAGTGCGGCGGTTCAGCCGGCGTCGGTGGGTGCGGCACGGTGATCCACCGCGGCCGTGAGCTGGTCGATGCGTTCGAGCGCCGAGGTAAGCTGCTCCACGGCCGCCCACAGCGCCTGATGCTCTTCCCTGACCTGGTCCAGCGTGGCACCGGCAGACCTCAGGGTGGCGAGGTCGAAACTGACGTTCGTGCGTGCCCCCGCAACCGCTGCCCTCAAGGCGCCGAATCCGACGACGACATCAGCTATGAGCGCAGGGTTCCCGTTGGAGGCGAGCCAGCCAAGGTCATCAATGGCAGCAACGGCCCTTTCGCCCAGCACGGCGGAGGCCTTGGCTGCGTCAACGGAGGCCCGGTGTACCGCCCGGTCCCGTTCCGGGCCGCGTTCAAGCCGGAAGGCGGCGCCGAACGCTTCGGAGGCGGCAGCATCGTCGTCGGCCAACTTGAGGGCATCGGTGCGAAGGGCGCAGGCCCGCTCGTGCAGGGCAGCGAGTTCCGGCCCCTGGTGCTCCTTGGGTTCCGTGTAGCCGGCGACCATTGACGCCAGCGACGCTGCGATGGCCAGCATCACTCCCGTCCCTGCCCCTCCGCCGGGCGAGCCCTTTGACTCCGCCAGTGCACGCGTCCACTCCTCAACAGTTGAGCCTTGGGTGGTCACAGCAGCCGAATCAGTCATGCCATCAAGTGTGCCCTGTCCCCGGCAGGTATGCCGCGGCCGGCGACACCCCCAGGACCTATGACCGTCCCGCCGTCGTAATTCACTCCGGCGGTCCGTCCAGCACGGTGGGAATGTACTCGAGCAGCTGCAGCCTGCCGTCAAACGTCCGGCTCTCCACCAGCTTCAGGGCGATGTCGGGATAGCCGTCGTAGATCCGCTCCCGGCCGGTGCGCCCGGTAATCACCGGGAAAACCACCAGCCGGAACCTGTCCACCAGGCCCGCCGCGAGCAGCGACCGGCAGAGCCGCAGGCTGCCGAGCGTGCTCAGGGGCCGGGTCCCGGTCCGTTTCAGCTCCTTCACTGCCGCGACGGCGTCGCCGTTGACCAACTCCGAATTCGGCCAGCTCAGCGGCCCCTGGAGCGTGGAGGAGAAGACCACCTTCGGCACCGCGGCAAGCCCCGTGAGGCTGGCCCCTTCTTCCTCCGAAAACGCTGAGCCGCCGGCAACCGCCTCCTCGGACATGCCGGACATCAGCCGGTAGGTATTGGCACCGAGCAGATACGTACGGTCTTCCTTCCCCTCCTGGTCCAGCCAGGCCAGGTATTCCGGCCCCTCCAGTCCCCACCAGCCGGGCCAGCCCTCCGCAGAGGCATACCCGTCCAGGGAAATGATGAAGTCAACCATCAGCTCTGCTGATGGCGCCTCCGGGGTTGCTTCGCCCATGGCCGTCTCCTTTGATGGCAGGTGCCGGCCATGCTATCCCTGCTGCGATCGGGCCTTCAAGGGCCTGCGCTAACCGGCGGGAAAGGGCGTGGGCAACCATGGACAGGGCGGTTTGGCGGCCACCCCATTTCGGGCGGACTCCCCGGACTCCCCCTCCGCCGGCCGGCGTGAGATCATGTGCGGATGGAACGCCTTCAGCGGCTCCGTCCCGAGGGGCTCACCGTGCCCGGCACGTTGATCGGGATCAGTGCAGTTGCCGCCCTCTTTCGATAAAACCCCCCGCAAGCCCCCAGTGCCCTAAGGAAACCATGAGCAGCGTCACGTGCGATCTGACCGTATCCCTCGACGGATTCCTTGCCGGTCCGAACCAGACCCCGGACAACCCGTTGGGCGAGGGTGGCGAGGACCTGCACCGGTGGCAGTTCGAAGAAGCCGAGGCCAATGCCGAAGCGCTGAAGGGCATCCTCTCCGCGGGTGCCTACATCATGGGCCGCAACATGTTCGCCGGTCCCGGAGCCGGACCGTGGGGTAAGGACTGGCGCGGCTGGTGGGGCGAGGAGCCGCCCTACCACGCTCCTGTCTTTGTCCTCACGCACCATCCGCGTGCTCCCCTGGAAATGGAGGGTGGCACCACCTTCAACTTCGTCAGTGACGGCATCGAAGCGGCGCTGGCCCAGGCACGCGAGGCCGCGGCCGGCAAGGACGTCGCCGTTGCCGGCGGCGCGGAGATTGCCCGCCAATACCTTTCGGCCGGCCTGATCGACGAATTGCGGCTGCACATCGCGCCGCTGACCCTCGGCGCGGGCGAGCGGCTCCTGGACGGCGTCGGGAACCTGAAGCTGGAACCGACGGAAGTGCTGGGAACGCGCCTGGTCACGCATGTGCGTTACCGCATGATCCGCTAGGCGCTACCTTCCCCCTTCAATCCTGCGGCTCCGCTGCTCCTGCGCCAGCGGGCCGTAGGGATAGACGCCGGCCTGGGGCTCGCTGGCCTGCGTCAGCCCGCTGGTTTCGTCAGGGGTGAGCTGCACGTCGGCGGCAGCAAGGTTGTCCGCGAGCTGTTCGGTGGTCCTCGCACCCAGGATCACCGACGTGACGGCCGGCCTGTCCGCCAGCCAGGCCAACGCCACCTGGGAAGGGCTGATGCCGCGGGCGGCGGCGATGCCTTCCACGGCATCAATGACGGCCCAGGTACGGGGATTGTCATTGCGCGCCTTCCAGGCCTCCATGCCGCGTTCGGGGTTCTCCCCAAGGCGCGTGGCTCCTTGGGGGGCCTGGTCCTTCTTGTACTTGCCGGACAACCACCCGCCGCCGAGCGGAGACCACGGAAGCAGGCCAACCCCGGCGTCAAGCGCAGCCGGAACAATCTCGGATTCGATCTCACGGACCAGGAGGCTGTATTGGGGCTGCAGGGTGACCGGCGGGTTCCAGCCGTGGGCGCTGGCAACGTGGACGGCTTTGGTCAGCTGCCACCCCAGGAAGTTGGAGAAGCCGTAGTAGGCAATCTTGCCGCGGCTGACAGAGTCTTCCAGGAAGCGCAGCGTCTCCTCCAGCGGTGTGATCGGGTCCCAGGCGTGCATCTGGTACAGGTCGATCTGCTCCACTCCCAGGCGGCGGAGGGAATCGTCCAGGGCGCGGGTCAGGCGCCGGCGGGACGTTCCGACGTCGTTCGGTGACGTCCCCATTGGAAAGCGGCCTTTGGTGGCCACCACCGCGCTGTCCCTCTCCTCCGGCCGCTTGGCAAGCCAGCGGCCGATGATCTCCTCGGAAACGCCCTTGCTGTAGACGTCGGCGGTGTCGATGAAATTGCCGCCCGCAGCGAAGTAGCTGTCCAGGATTGCGTAGGACGACTCTTCGGTGGCCTCCGCACCGAAGGTCATGGTTCCCAGCGCGTAGCTGGAAACGACGGTGCCGCTGCGGCCCAGGGTTCTGTAGTGCATGGTTATCCTCGTGATCAGTTGGCGGTGGGATCAAACGTGAAGGCGGCCGCATCCCGGGTGGTGGTGCGGATCCGGTAAAGGCTTGTGGTCGCGGTGATGTAAAGGTCCTGGCCGTCCGGGCCCCCGAAGCACAGGTTCGATACCGTCTCGGGTACGGCAAGGGTCCCCAGGAGTTCGAAGTCCGGGGAATAGACCCGGACTTCGGGTCCGGCAGAGGTCCAGATCCTCCCCAGGACGTCAACGCGCAGGCCGTCAGCGGCGTGGCCGTCTTCAAGCTCGACGGCGGTCTTCCGGCGGCTGCATACGCTGCCGCTCACGTCATAGGCGACGATCCTCAGCGGTACTCCATGGCTTGGCCCTGCGGTGTCGGAAACGTAAAGCACCGACTCGTCCGGCGAGAAGGCCAGGCCATTCGGGTACACGAGGTCCGTGATCACGGCCGTGAGTGTGCCGGCAGCAGGCTCGAAGCGGAACACATGGCAGCCTCCGTACTCCTGCTCACCTTCATGTCCCTCCGTGGTGCCCGGAAGAATTCCGTACGGCGGGTCGGTGAACCAGATGCTGGAGTCACGCGAAATCACGACGTCGTTGGGTGAGTTCAGGCGACGGCCGCGGAAGGAATCCACCAGGCCAGTCACGGTGCTCTCCTGGTCGCGCTCGACCCGGCGGCGGCCATGGCTGCACTGCACTACGCTGCCGTCGGCGTCGAGCGTCCGTCCGTTGGTGAACTCAACCCCCACCGCGTACTCCCTGGTGGTGCCCGTGGCTGCGTTGAATTCGAGGATGCGGTTGTTGGGGATATCGCTCCAGCGCACAGTGCGTGAGCGGGGCACCCAAACGGGCCCCTCGGCCCACACCGAGCCGGTAAACAGGCATTCCAACTGGCCTGCTGTCAGTCCCTCAGCCATTTTGAGCCCCTTCGCATTCCAGCCTTCGCACGCCCGTGCCCTCGTCCGGGGCGATCCGGCCGGCGGGCGTCAGGCATTACGGGAAACGATAGCGCGGCGAGTCCCAGGCAGAGGGGAACATCCACGCGGGAGACCTCCATGTCCTCATCGTGAACCTGGCTGCCGTCCCGAAGGCACTGGGTTCGATCCGGTAACGCCGGAGTAACGCCACCAGACGTAAACCTAGCGCCATGTGGAGCGCGGTTCCCCGCCCGGCACTGCCAACACAACTGCTGCAGCCGATGCGCCCAAAGCGCAGCCCCGTCCGTGGAAAGGCCAAGGAGCCCAAGATGTCACAGCTACCCAACCAGAAGATCGTCATTTTGCGCGCCCCGTCCCTGGGCGCTACCCGTGACCCTTTCGATGGACCGGGAGCAGCCCCGGGACTCGAAAGCACCGCCCAGAACATCGCTGAACGCGCCGTGGGGCTGACGGTGGATCGGGAGGAGAACCCCTCAAATGCCACCCTCACCGCACTGCGGAACGATCCCACTGTCCTTGGCTTCGCCCCTGCCATGCCAATGAAACTCATTGAGCCCCTCGCCGCCGATGCGGCACCCGCCGCTGCCGCCACGTGGGGCGTCAAGGCCGTGGGCGCGGATAAATCGCCGTTCACAGGCGCCGGTGTGACCGTATCGGTCCTTGACACCGGCATCGACGCCACCCATCCGGCCTTCGCCGGCGTCAACCTGGTCACGAAGGACTTCACGGGGGCGGGCAGCGCTGACGACGACAACGGCCACGGCACCCACTGCGCAGGCACCATCTTTGGCCGCGACCTCTCAGGCCAGCGGATCGGCGTCGCACCCGGCGTCCAGAAGGCGGTAATCGGCAAAGTCCTTGGAGGCCCGAACGGCGGCAGCAGCGACATACTTGCCTCGGCGATGCTGTGGGCGGCCGACAACGGTGCCCAGGTCATCTCAATGTCCCTGGGAATGGACTTTCCCGGGTGGGTGGACGAACTGGTCAAAGTGAACGGCTTGTCCATCCCCGCCGCCACATCAATAGCCCTTGAGGGCTACCGCGCCAACGTCAGGCTTTTCGAGCAGCTCGCCAACCTTCTCAACGCCCGCGCCTCCGTCGCCCAGACCACAGTGGTGGTCGCAGCGGCCGGGAACGAAAGCGAACGCAATGGCAATCCCGCGTACGAGATCAACGTTGCCCCGCCGGCCGCGGCCTACGGAATCACGTCCGTGGCCGCCCTCGCTGACGGCGCCAGCGGGCTCACTGTAGCCCCCTTCTCCAATACGATGGCGACCGTGGCCGGTCCCGGCGTCGGGGTTTTCAGCGCCTGGCTCAACGGCGGCACCAAAACCATCAGCGGAACCAGCATGGCAACACCCCACGTGGCCGGCGTGGCGGCGCTATGGGCTGAAAAGCTCCTTGCTCAAGGCCCCCTCAGTCCGGTACTCCTGCAGGCCAAACTGATCGCCTCGGGAACGTTCCGGCCCCTTGCGGCCGGAACGGATCCAGTGGACGTGGGCGCAGGCTTGGTCCAGGCACCCACGAACGCCAACTAAGTGATTCCGCGTTCTTGGCGAAACCGCAGTTGATGCCACGCCCGAACAGCGCTAAAGGAGCGGACCGATGGTAATACCGGAAGATGTGCTCACCGCCACCCAGGCCCGGTTCGAAGCGCGGGAGGTTCCCCGCGCGGGAACCGAAGAAAAGATTGCGGCGGCCCAAACTCCGCAGGGAAGTATCCTCGACGTCGATGCCCCCGAACGGGTGGAGCTGCGCAGCCGACGGGTCCTGCGCCAGCCGGTGGTCATGGACGCGCTGAAGGCGACGGCGGATACCTCCCCTGTCCAACCGGGCCAGGTCCGGGAAGACCAGGTGCTGGGAGACCTGGTGCTGGAACGGATCATCGGCGGAAGCAACCTGCTTGGCATCGCCTTCCTGGAACTGGGTACGGCAGTCTCACGCACTGTGGGCAGGGTTATCGTCCGCGACCGGTTCCAGGTCCGTTCCTTCGGCACCGGCTTTATGATCTCGCCCCGCCTTGCCCTGACGAACAACCACGTCCTGCCCGACGCCCAGTCCGCCCGGTTCTCCCGGCTGGAGTTCAATTTCCAGAACGGCATCAGCGGCCTTCCCCTGGCCACATCACAGTTCGACCTGGAACCGGACACCTTTTTCCGCACTGATACCGGCCTTGACGTCACCGTGGTGGCCGTAGCGGCGCAGTCCCGGCCCGACGGAACTTCGCCGCCGGTGCCGCTGGCGGGTTTCGGCTTCAACCGCACCACCAAGGAGCAGGGCAAAATCCTGCTCGGCGAATCCATCAACATCATCCAGCACCCCGAAGGCCAGGAGAAGCAGCTTGCCCTGCAGCAAAACGAACTCCTCGACCGGTTCGACCAGTTCCTGCATTACCACACCGACACATCGCCGGGTTCTTCCGGGTCACCGCTCTTCAACAACCAGTGGGAGGTCCTGGGCCTCCACCACTCCGGTGTCCCCGCGCGGAATGAAGCAGGAGAGATCCTGACCGTCGACGGCACGGTGTGGGACAGAACGCAGGATGAGCTGAGGATCCGGTGGATAGCCAACGAGGGCGTCAGGATCAGCAGCATCCTGACGTGGCTGGAGAAGGGCGCTGAAGGCATGAACGAGGGCGAACGCGCCCTGCTCGGGGAGGCGCTCAATCCGCCGCCGCCCGCACTCCCCCAAGTCCCAGCTGCGGAACAACGGGCTGGGGTCCGGACGCAACCCGCAGCGCACCAGCCCGCCACAGTCGAAGGCGGAGCAGTTTCCCTCACCATTCCCCTGCACATCACAGTGCGGCTCGGCGCGGTGCAGGCAGCTCAGGGAGTGGCCCAGGCATCCGCTGACCCCAGCCGCGCGGTCCCGGGCACCGGAAGTGCAGTCGCTGAAGAGGCAGTGGCGATAGATCCGGACTATTCCGGGAGGAAGGGGTACGATCCCGGCTTCCTGGGCACGGCTGTGCCTTTGCCGGTCCTCACGGCCGGGCAGCGTGCCGATGCTGCCCTGAACCGTGGCGCAGCCGCCGGGCAGGATCCAGCGGTGCTCAACTATCACCATTTCAGCCTCGTCATGCAGCGGACAAGGCGCCTGGCTCTCTACACGGCAGTGAACGTCGACGGCCAGCTCAGCCAGTCACCCAAGCGTGAGCGGGACAAGTGGTACTTCGACCCACGCCTGGACCGGTCTGAGCAGACGGGCGACGAGCTCTATACGGACAATGACTTCGACCGGGGGCACCTGGTCCGCCGCCTCGATCCGGCCTGGGGCCCGGCCGACGTTGCCCGCGCGGCCAATGACGATACCTTCCATTTCACCAACTGCTCACCCCAGCACAAGAAGTTCAACCAGGGTGCGTCGCTGTGGGCCGGCCTGGAAGATTACCTGCTGGATACCGCGAAGGCCGAAGGGCTCCGGCTCACGGTGTTTACCGGTCCGGTCTTCACCGCGCGCGATCCGGACTTCCAGGGAACCCCCATCCCGCTGGCCTTCTGGAAAATTCCGGTGTTCCGGCGCCCGGACGGGAGCCACTCAGCCAGTGCCTACATGATCAGCCAGCATGAACTCGTGGAGGAAATACTCCGGGAAGCGTTCACCCCGGCAACCTTCCAGGTTCCAATCCGCAGGGTCAGCGAACTCACGGGCCTGGACTTTGCCCACCTGTTCGATTGGGACCCGATGAACGACCAGTTCACGCCCCTCCCCAAGGCCCAGGAAGCCCTTGCCACTCCAACCCCGGCCAGGGAACTCCATACGTTCGAGGACCTGCAGCTGTAAGAGGCGCTCCGGCGCTTCGTTACTACAAAAGTAGTGACATCCCACTACTTTTGTAGTAGAGTATTTGCATGACCGGCACAGCCGTCATCCCGGCGGACTTGGGCGCCCATTCCTGCGATCGCCCCAGGGCAACAACCAGCGAGCGCCTTGCGACGCCCTCCCCTTCAGGCGCGGAAGCCGCCGTGCACATCGGCGTCCTCCCTACGCCGACTGGACCCAACGCAACCGGGCCCGCCGACAAACACCAGCCGCAACCCGGGCGGTCCCGCCCGATTCCCGAAATGGAGGCAATCCAAATGACTGACTTCTTCACGATGCTGCCCGGCGAAACCGCAGCTCCCGTGCCCCCGGGACCGGTCCTGAGTTCGGGCTCTACCGGCATTCGGCGCGTTCACCGTTTCCTCCTCTGGGCATACCGGGAGGCGCCCAACCTGGTGCGCTCGACCGCGGCGGGAGACACCGCCCGCGCCGCGCTCGTGGGGGAAGTGCTCAGCAACTTCGACAAGGTGCTCCTAGTCCACCAGGAAGGCCAGAACCTGTTCATGTACCCGCAACTCGCCGAACGGGCTCCGGCATGCGCGTCACACGTGGAGCAGATGCTCCAACAACACCGAGGGATCAAAGACCGAGTGGAGAGCATCGGGCCCGTTCGCAAGCGCTGGATGCAGACTGCAGAGGCAGGCACCAGGGACGAACTCGCAAAAGGCTACGAAGACGTTCATTCCGTTCTCAGCGAGCATCTGCGCCGCGAAGTCACCGAGGTGATGCCCGCCGTCGATCGCGTAATGACGGAGGAGGAATTGAACGCAATGGTGCAGCACGGCGTCAGGCAGCACGACAAGAAGTTCCTGGTCACGTACCTCGGACTGATTCTGGCCACCAACCCGCCCGAGGACCGAAGGGCGATCTTCTTCGAGGAGATCCCGGCCCTCGCCCGCCTCGGCTACCGACTCATCGGCCGCAGGATGTACCGCAGGCAATACGCGGCACTATTCCCGGGACGGCCGATCCCCGAAACGCTTTAGCCGGCCCGGCGGGCGGCAGCGCCAGCGAAGGAAGAGCCCGCGCCATCGGCGATCCCCCCGCTGCCAGGGGGCGTCAGCGGCGGGGTGTTCAGCCAGCACCAGTGGGCCAGAAGGCAGCAGCGCCGCTAACCCTGCACAGGCTCCCCAAGGTTCCCGGCTCGGGCAACGGACCGGCGGATTCCCACGATTCTGACCGCGACTCCCGTCAGGACCAGGCCGATCCCCAGCGCCATCACAATCCAGACCGAAACCGACGCGGAGTCGATCTGCCGGTAGCACTCTGTCGCCAGCCCGACAGTCTGTCCCTGCGCGTCGGAAATTTCAGCCGCACGGCTATTCGGGAGCAGCGGGCTGCCGCACAGCGGCCCCACTGGTTTCAGGCCGATGACAAAACTCAGCAGTTGCAGCGCGAACCCGACCGCGATGGTCAGAATCCACCCGCGCCGTTGAGTGAGCTCTTGATTGATGTTCCTGGTTGTAGCTTCCGGATCTCGAACCGCCATCTTCAGAGCATAGTGCGAGCCCCACCCGCATGCCGCCCGCGAGCATCGCGGCTCCCTCGCGAAGGTTCAGAGTGTGGACCTTGATCGAACCTTGTGCCTGCGGGCCGTTTTTTGATGGGATCTTGGCCGTATTCGACCCAGCAACTTGATACGGGACCGGCATTGTTGGCGTTGTCGGCAGGAGAACCGGCAGCCACAAGGTCCGCAAGAAGGCGGGCCGCCGTCAAAGAAATGGGAGTTCGTCATCATGGGTCTCAGCCTGAACACCACCACCGGTAAAGTCGTCGCCTCCCTGGCCCTGGTCGGCACCGCCGCCGGCGTCGCAGGCCTGGGCACGTACGGCGCGTTCACCTCCAGCACCTCCGCCTCCACCGATGTTGCCTCCGGTACCGTGGCAATCTCGCTGGGCGCCTCGGGCGCAGCCAACCGGCTCAGCGTCGCCGCCACCGGTCTTGTCCCAGGGGACACGGTGCAGCGAGCCGTAACGCTCACCAATGCCACAGGCAACCAGTCGGTGTCCGCCATCACGCTGACCACACTGGCGCTCCCTTCATCCAAGCTGGACACGGACCCGGCATTGGGCCTGCAGCTCGCGATCGACAAGTGCTCCGTGCCGTGGACCGAGGCCGGCACCGCCCCCGCCTACACCTACACGTGCTCGGGGGGCACCGTCACCCAGGTCCTGGCGTCCCGCTCCGTCATCGGCGCGGACCTCGCCCTGGCCGGCCTGAGCTCCACCGCGGCCGGCAACACCGATAACCTCCGGGTGACCCTGTCCCTGCCAGGTGCAGCGGACAACAGCTTCCAGGCCAAGGGCAGCTCCATCGACCTGTCCTTCACCGGAACCCAGCGCTCCGGCGCCAGCAAGTAACCACAGCTTCCTCCGCCGCCTGCCGAAACCGGGCGGCGGAGGAATACCACCCGGAACGGACACTGCCATGACGGCATCACCAACCCAATGCACCCGGTCAACGACGGCGGTCTCCCCCACCACTGCGCGGACCACACTATGGGCCAAGGCATTCCGGGGCATCACCAGGGCTGCCACCACGTCCGTGATGATCGGCGCCGCGGCCCTCTTCCTGTTCCTGGCCGTTGGGCCCAGGGTTCTTGGGTACCAGACCAGCACGATGCTCACCGGATCCATGGCCCCCATGATCAACGCCGGCGACGTCGTGGTATCGGTCCCGAAGCCTGTCAGCGAGCTCAAAACCCGGGACGTCATCACCTACGGGATCCCCGTCGAGGACCACCGCGTCGAAACCCATCGGATCGTCGACATTAGCCGGAACGACAACGGCACCACGGTCATCCGCACAAAGGGCGACGCAAACAGTGGTGCCGACCCATGGACCGCCGCCCTGCAGGGCGGCACGGTCCATGTCCACGCCGCCACCATCCCCTACCTCGGCACGGCCATCCGGGTCCTGCGCGAACCGGTGCTCCTGCAGGGCTTGATGTATGGCGCTCCCGCCGTCCTGGTCTGCATGGTCCTGGTGTCGATTTGGAAGAAAGAACCTGGAGTGAATTCCCCGCCCGTCACGGACCACCGGCGATGAGTACCGTACGTGCGGTAGTGGTCTAGGCCTTGAGCCCGAAACGGGTCCCGCGGGCCCAGGCGCCGTAGACAGGCAAGAATGGATCCCGACCCCGAGACTGACAAGGAGAGCCCAGGCCGTGCGCACCAGCGGAAAGACCGAGTCAGGCCGGCCCTCCGGTTTCGCGCGTTCCGCCGGGGTCCTGACAACGGCCGCGGTACTGCTCCTCGCACCCGGGATTGCGGAAGCAGCGTTTACAGCCGGGGCCACGGGCCAGATGAATGCAGCGACGTTAACCCTGGCCCAGCCTGTCGGTACCGTGGCTGCCTCCAGCTGCAACGGCAGGGACCTGACGATCACCTTCACCAACTACGGTTACGTACCCCGCGCCAGCGCGTTCCGTGTCGAGATCTTTCGTGACCCCACCGACACGGCGCCGCAGTTTGTGGTGGACAGGGCCCAAAATGACCTCAGCCCGATCACCGTGAGAGTCTCAGGGGGAAGGGCGCCCAGGCCCTATAACGTTCGAGGACTTTATCCCACAGTGGGAGGGAACACCTGGATCGGGCAGCCCCTACCCGGTACAACCGTCGCATGCTGAGAGCCACCCCGCCCGGTCCCGGCTGCAGGGTGATGACCCCCGCGCGAGGCTCCCGATGCGTTATTTGTTAGCCCGCTGACACATCGATCAGGACCTTGCCGACGATGCTCTCTTCCACCGCGGAGTGGGCCGCAGCCGTGTCAGCCAGGTCAAAGCGATGCAGCGGCAGGCCTGCGGCCGCTCCCACCGGAAGGGCGCCGTCGGCGATGGCCGCATTGATGTCCTCGGCGGCGACCTGCACCGCCGCCGTGCCAACGGTGTAGAGCAGCACGAACTGATAGCGGACATTGAGGCTGAAATGCCTGCGTACGTCCAGGGTCATCTGATCGCCGCCGTTGTTGGCGTAGACGGCGATGGAGCCGCGGTTGCGGATCACTGCCAGGTCGAGTTCGGCGTTCCGCGCCGGTGCCACCTCCACGATCTGGTCGACGCCGTTGGGAGCAATCCGGCGGATCTCCGCGGCCGCGTCGGTTTCCCGGTAATTGATGACATGATCGGCGCCGGCGGCCGTGGCCAGCGCAGCCTTCGCCGGGCCGCTCACGGTCGTGATCACGACGGCGCCGGCCCACTTGGCCAGCTGGATCGCCGCATGGCCCACGGCGCCGGCCCCTCCCGCGACGAGAATCACTTTGCCGTCCAAGGCTCCCGGGTGCAGGCGCCGCGGGCCGTCTTCGGCAATGGTCAGGGCCCGATGGGCGGTGACCGCGGGAACGCCCAGGCTCGCGCCGACGTCGAACCCGGCGTTCTCCGGCAGCGGAAAGACCCGCTCGGCCGGCAGGACGGTGAACTCCTGCGCCGTCCCGCCGTCGGCGCGCTGATAGGCGGCCAACGCCAGCCAAACCCTGTCACCGATGTGGAAACGCTCGACGCCGGGTCCCACGGCGTCCACCACTCCGGCGCCGTCCTGGTTCGGGACGACCTCCGCGAAAGGCAAGGGTTCGCCCGGTTTGGAGCCGCGGCGCGACTTCCAGTCGGTGGGGTTCACCGCGGACACCATGATCCGCACGCGCACCTCCCCGGTCCCCGGGTCGCGGATCTCGCGGTCTACGAGCTCGAGAACAGACGGATCGCCGGTGGCACGGTACACGATAGCTTTCATACTCAGACCTAACGCCGGCCCCGACCGAAAATTCCCGCCGCGCGCCGGGCGGGACGCTCCAACGGTCGCTCTTTCGCTTCCCGGACAGGCAGTCCATGCTGGTGCCATGCAGATCGCATTCCTCGGCGACGTCATGCTCGGCCGGCTGGTGAACGACCACCTGCAGACCGTTGCCCCCGCCTATCCCTGGGGTGACACCCTTCCGGTCCTGCGGCGGGCGGACCTGAGGATCGCCAACCTCGAATGCGTGCTGGCCGACGGCGGCAAACCCGCGCCGGGCAAGGTCTTCACGTTCCGCACCGACCTGAAGAACGTACGCAGCCTGCTCCTGGCGCAGATCGACCTGGTCTCCCTGGCGAACAACCACGTGCTCGATTACGGAACGGACGCGCTGCAGGAAATGCTTCCCACACTGGACCGGCACGGAATCCTGCATGCGGGCGCGGGTACGGACCTGACCTCAGCCGCTCGGCCAGCCGTCTGCCGCGTGGGAGGCACCGCCGTCGGGTTCGTGGCGTTCACGGACAACCAGCCGGAATGGGAGGCGGCTCCCGGCACCCCTGGCGTGTACTACGTCCCCGTGACAACCCACGGGCAGCGCGTCGACCAACTGCTGGCGCTGCTCCGACGGGCCAAGGCACGTGTGCAACTGCTCATCGTATCGGCCCACTGGGGCGGCAACTGGGGCTCGGACGCCCCACCAGAGCACCGGGCACTGGCGCGGCAGCTGGTCGAGGCGGGCGCCGACGTCGTCTTCGGCCATTCACCGCATGTCTTCCGCGGCGTCGAGGTCTACCGGGGCCGGCCCATCATCTACAGCGCCGGGGACTTCGTTGATGACTACGCCGTGGACCCTGAGGAACGCAACGACCTGTCCTTCATCTTCCTGATGGAAACCGACGGCGGAACGCCGCGGGCCCTGCGCTTGTTTCCCACCATCATCGCCGGCTTCCGGGTCCGGCTGGCAGTCCGGAGCGCCCGCGATACCGCGGACCGGATGGCCCGCCTCTGCGGCGACTTGGGCACCGGAAGCAGCTGGAATGCCGGCGAAGGGTGCCTGGAGCTTCCGCTGGCGTAGCCGACGCGCGGGTGATACACATCGGTGCATCGTCTATTTCGGGCTCCGGTTCGTAGAGATCCGTTTTGCACTCCCTGAATGGTCCGCAGGGCCCCGCAGCTTACTTGGGATCGACCCCGTGGAGGGGACGGTGGCTATGTCGAGGAAAATCAGGGCGAGGTTGGCAGCTGCGATGGAACCCACGATTGCGAACCCGATCCCGACGAACGGGGCCGTCGAGGCGTTCAAGCCAAGCCAGGCGCCAACGAGGGCACCCGGCACGGCCACGGCGAACCCGGTCTGCGTAGTCTTTGCTGACCGGGTCCGGCTGGTCCAGGCCAGGAAGACCCCCAAACCGATCGGCGAGCCCGCCGCGAGAACGACGAGCGGCTCGCTGTCGAGTGGCACGTTCATCCGAGCAACCTGGAAAGACAGTATGGCGAGGAACCATCCGCCGAGGCCAAGCACGATCGGATACACCGATCGCAGTGCGGCGCTGGCCCTGGGTCCGATGCCACCCTTAAGGGTCCGTCGGGCCATCCAGACCAGCGACCCGATAGTGAGCACCGCCACGGCGACCATCACGCCCAGCACGCTCTTCGCGGTCCAGCCAAGCGTCGTCGACGGAGTGAAGTTGACCGGTTGTGGCTCGTAAAGGGAGTCGTCGACCCGGCTGCTGTCGAGGAACGTCGTGATCAATCGGGTGCCGGCCTCAGGCTGGTCGGCCCAGAAGGTGGGTGAGTGTCCGAACCCGGTAAGCACGACCTCCTGGCCGTTGGGTAGCGACGGCAGCAACTGGGTCGTTGCCGCCTGCGGTGGCGTGGCCATGTCGAGCTCGCCGTTAATGAGCAGGGTCTGCACCTCCGAGGTGCGCACCTGGCGGTACTCGTCCTTCTCTGCTGCGACGGGCCATAGGTCCAGCCAACGGCCCTCACCCCAGCTACTCGCACTGGCGGCGTAACCGAGGTTCGAGTAGTCCCGGTCCGTGGAGGCGAAGTATTCCCGCGCCGCCACGGTGTCGAGGCTGGCGGCCGCGGCATACTGGCCCCAGACGAAGAACTTCGGGTAGATCGTTTCGCCGAGCAGCGAGATCAGCCAGAAGCCGCTCTGATCACCTGCGGCAGCCGTCATCCATGCTTCGAGCGTCGCGTCGCGTCCCGGCGGTAACGCCGAGTCCGGCTGCGTCATGCCGACGAACGACGAGGCCCGCACAATGCCACCCTTGACCGGCAGCAACCCCCACCGGTCTGGCATGTCAGCCGCGGTCTGACGAATCGCTGCAGCGAGGTCGTCGGTACGCGCCCGGCACGCAGCATCCTTGGTGCAGTAGGCCGAGAGCCGGTCCATCAGCTTGTCTGTCATATGGACGTCGTAAAGCAGGTGACCGGGTGGGTTGACCGCGATCATGACCGAGCGATGGATGCTGTCGGGATAGCGCCAGGCGTAGATCATCGCGGTCCGCGTGCCGGCGCTCTGACTCAGCAAATCGATCCGGTCGTAGCCGAGTGCCGCGCGGGCGGCTTCCATATCATCGACTTGCTGCACGAGCCCGTACTGAGTGAGGTCGACGCCCTCGTTGGTCAGCCGGTCCGCACACCTCCCGAACGCTTCGGCGTACGCGCGGAGGAACTCTTCGCCAAGGAGGTCGTCGGAGCCGCCGAGCGCTGCCTCCACCTCGGGGCAGTCCAGGCGGACCGAGCCGTCGATGCCGCGATAGCCCACCAGGACAAGATCGTGTTTATCTGTGAGCCGGTTCGCCTGCTTGAACTCCATGTTCGTGCCGCCGGGGCCGCCGTCCAACCAGAAGATCGGTTCGCCGGGCTGCTCCGAGCGGGCGTGGATGCGGGTTACGGGTAGTGCGATCAGTCGTGCCTCGGGATCGGTGGGGTTCTCGGGAATGACCAGAGTGCCGCAGTCGGCGGCCACGGGGCCACTTTCAGTGTCGTAGCTGCAAGGTTCCAGGGTCAGATCACCAGCCGCTGCACCGGGCGGCGGAGAGATCCGCTCGTCGCGGGAGGCGAGACCGACGTATACCAGGCCGGCTGTCACAACCGCGATGAGCGCGAGAGCGACAATACGCGCCATTGGAAACATCTGCCTTGTCGAAGCAGTCATGACAGCTCCTTCCGGCTCATCCACGTACGAGAGGGAGCATCAGAACAGCAAAAAACAGGCCCTGAACGCTGTGCGCTGCGATGCCGATCCAGGCCGAGGCCATCCCCGGGGCGCCCTGCCAGACCAACCCCAGGGTGAATGCGAGGGTCACGGCGCCGTGCATGCCTCCATGCTGCACACCACAGGATCCCGCTGCCGAGTGCCGAAAGTCATGCAAGTATCAGCATGGTCCCAGCCCGGCACCGCCGCCTCCTCGTTCGTTCTTCCGTCCTTCCCAGGGGACATGGATCCAAATCGAGCATTCGGCTCCAGACTAGACAGCCTGGCTGGGGTGCCGTTTGCCTCTACTCGTTCGTCTCGCATCAAAATATCCTCGGATCCTGGCATCCGGACCGACAACGCGAAGTGACGGGCAATGCAGGCGTCTCAATACAACCGACGGATCGTCGTGCCCCGCTACGGCGGACCTGAGGTCATGACACTTGTCGAAGAACCAGTCCCCGAACCGCGCCCGGGAGAGATCCGCGTGCGGATCGCCGTATCGGGCGTCGGCTACCCTGATGTTCTCATCCGCGAAGGAACCTATCCAGGAGGGCCAAAACCTCCCTTTACGCCAGGCTACGAGTTCGTCGGAACTGTCGACAAGATAGGTGAAAGAGTCATTGGTTTTGAGCTGGGCGAGAGCGTAGCAGCGATTTCCGTGTACGGCAGCCATGCCACCTATCTGTGCGTTCCGTCCTGGGGGCTGGTGCCGGTACCGGCAGGCCTGGACCCCGCCGGGGTGGCGGTTGTGATCTTTAACTATGTCACTGCACACCAGATGCTGCACCGCTGCGCCTGGGTCAGGAAGGGAGAACGACTACTCGTCCACGGCGCAGCAGGAGGTGTGGGTACGGCCGTCCTCCAGCTCGGACGTATCGCGCGTCTGGAGCTGTTCGGCACGGGCTCCAAAAGCCAGACCGGCGTGATCTCAGGTCTCGGCGCGACGCCCATCGACTACACGGGTGGAAGTTTTGTCCAGCGGATCCGCGAACTCACAGGCGATGGGGTGGACGTCGTGCTCGACGGCATCGGCGGGAAGGTCTCGATCGGATCCCACCGTGCCCTCCGTCGACGCGGACGACTCGTGATGTACGGACACTACGGCACTACCGCTGGAGGTCGAAAGAATGCCCGCAGCATCGCGCTGTTCTACCTCTACGGTGCAATTGTCTTCGCGGGTAACCTCCTTCCCAACGGCAAGCGGGTCCTGGCGTTCCAGGTCGCGAAGCTTAGGGACCGGCGTCCCGCCTGGTTCCGCGAGGATGCTGCAGTGCTTCTTGCCGTCTCATACGCCACCTGCCGGGCAGTGAATGCCCGCCGCAGCCTAAAGGCCCGGTTTGTTGATCGGCTTGTCCAGCGCGAGGCTTATGGTCTGTCCGGGCGCTAGTTCGACAGTTGGCAGGTCAGCAAATTCGTACCATGCTCCGCCTGTTCCGGTGGTCGGGCGGTTCGCTGCTCGCAGGTCGGTGATGCTGAATCGGAACGAGACTTGGCGCTCCGTGTCACCGGGGGCTGTGGTGTAGGTGAGTGGAATCCCTTCAGCATCGGCAGTGGACGTGCCCTGCGCACCCTCGATCTTGAGTTCGCCGGGTATCAACCGCAGTTTGCTTCCCGCCGGGATCGGCTCGTTTGCGGCGAGTGACGGGTTGTAAAGCAGGATCTGTTCGGTAGTGGAGCGGAATTTGTATCCGAGGCCGTCGAATGAGTCACCGTCCACGGTGGTGTAATAGACGGCTTGGCCAAACGAGTTGTTGACTGTTTTTCCCGTGCCTGATCGGCTGTCCACCGGTTTTTTCTGCAGCTGGATAACGTGTCCAGACTGGATGAAGTAGGTGCCACCTTTTTCGTAGGTGAACGGGACCTTGTTCGCTTCGGCTAATTGCTCCTGGGTTAGATTGAACCGGTACGTAATGCCACTCAAGGTGTCATCGGTTTCCACCTTGTAACTGGTCGGGATCCCGTTGGCGTCAATGGTGGCCGTTCCCTTTGCCCCCGTTACTGGGTTAGCGGGAATCAACCGGAGTCTTGTACCCGGACTCACCGGTGAACTTGGCTGGATTTCATTGAATTCAGCGACCTTTGCCTCTGAAAGGTTGTAAGCGGCAGCCACGCTAGCAAGGGTGTCACCAGAGACGGTGGTGTAGTAATCCACATTGCCGAACGAGTCGGTCACCGCTTCCCCACGCAGGGAAGGCTTTTCGTCGCTGGCCGTTGTCACTTCCGGCGCGGCGGTGGTCGGGTGTAATGCGGCGGGGGGTTCAGTTTGCGTGCATGCGGACAGCCCCACCGCTAATAGCGTCATGCACGCAACTGCCCAACGGGCTTTCCCTCCATGCTTCCGTGCCACGACAGTGTCGCCGATTTTCACCATAACAATCCCCCCCAAAGCCCGGAACTACCGTGAGCAAAGTCCGTCCGGCCAACCCGAGCATAGTTGATGAAATCCTATGGGAGAGGCCTGCCGTCGTGCGCGCACCTGCGCACGACATGCAGGTGCGCCACTTGGGCTTCGGGCAGAAATACTCCTTCCGCCCCTCCCCGAACAGGGCGTGCGGCGTGTGAAAACAGTGCCAACCCGCGAAACCCGAGGAATCTGGAGCCGTCCGCCTAGTGGTCCCGCACCGATGGCTTCCGCGTCCCGGGCTTGCCGCACTGCTGATTCTCGGCCCGGCTACCAAGCTGGCAGGGCAGGCAAGAGTCCGTCGGCCTCTATATGCTCACTGTCCCCCCGGGCAAGCCATAAGAGCAGGCCTTCCCGGTCCGACCTAACGTGCAGGGCGCCGTCACCAATCACCCATTCATCCCGTTCTTCGGTGACCGCGGTAATTCCCGGAACGCCCTTGGCGCGCAGCGAACGAACCACGGCTTCGATGGCGTTCAGGAGTGAATCAGGGTCGGCTTCCTCGATGGTCCACGCCGTGTCAAGGTCATGGTGGTGCACGACAACTTCAGCGATGCGAAGTGCCACGATGGACGTCGCAGGGATGACCTTGCCGTTCACGTTGACATCCGGGGCAGCCAGCTCCGCGTTGAGCCGTTGGGCCTGCTCCGCGAAGCTCCGGGCCGACTCCCGCAGTTCGTCCAGGAGCTCCTCGCGCGGCAGTGCGGCCAGGGCGGAAACTTCTTGGGAGCGCGCCTCGGGTGAGGCATAAAGCTGCCGTTCCACGCCGGAGGCAGCGCCGTCGATGAGGTTCACCAAGGCGCGGCCGCTTGATGCCACGTGGGCGATGACGTCAGCCCGGCTCCACCCTTCGCACAGTGACGGAGCCGCCATCTCAGCATCGGAGAGGGACGCTACTGTGGCCAGAAACATGTCGGTTTCCCTGCCCAGGCGGGACAGGTCCGAATATAGGCGGGCGGTATTGATCATCCGGCCAGCCTAGCCGCGGCCTTCTCAGTAACACCACCGTTTAAGGGCTCTCTTCCATACCGGAATCGTCTGGACTGATAGGCGTATCCACGCGGATCAGGGCAGCGCGGCAGGGGGTCCCTACGTTCGTGCGGATTTGTAGGATCTATTACCTAAAGCGCACCTTTCAGTAGTTCTGCGCTCCTAATACCCCCCGGGCAGAATCCCGGGGATTTGCCCCATATGTCCTGCATCACACCTCTGTCAGGCTGAAACAACCGGGTCGGATGCCATCTTTACGCGCATGCCCACCCCCGCCATCACCTAGAGAGGAACTTGGGGACCATGACACAACCGCATGCCGTTATCGCCGAAAATCCAGGAAAAGAAAAACGCACCGCCAATTGGGTGGCCTTCATCATCTGCGCGGCCCTTGTGTTCGATGGCTACGATCTGGTCATTTACGGCACCGTCCTGCCGGGGCTGCTCGCCGATCCCTCCCAGATCGGGAAGTTCGACGTGGCCACAGCGGGCCTCCTCGGTTCCTGGGCGTTGATCGGGGTACTCGTGGGCTCGCTGGTCTGCGGCGCCGTGGGCGACTTCTTCGGCAGGCGCCGGCTGATGCTCCTGGGCATCGCCTGGTTCTCAATGGGCATGTTCGTCACGGCCCTGACGGCAAGCGTGCCTGCATTTGGGGCCATGCGGTTCGTAACGGGGCTCGGCTTGGGCGTGGTTATCGCCACTGCAGGAGCCACCATGGCTGAGTTCGCGCCGGCAGGAAGGCGCCAGTTCTACAACGCGATTGTCTATTCCGGCGTCCCGGCAGGCGGCGTCCTCGCGTCCATAATGGGCATCCTGTTCCACGACAGCCTCGGCTGGCGCGGACTGTTCATCATCGGTTCCCTGCCGCTGGTTATCCTGCTGCCTGTTGCATGGCGCAAGCTCCCCGAGTCCCCGCGCTGGCTGCTGGCCCGCGGTCGCGAACAGGACGCCATGGCCGTCGCGGAGCGCACGGGCGTACCCCTCCTCGAGGAACGCGTGATCCTTGAGGTGGGCGCAGCGCCCCGGAAGTCCGGCTTTGCCGCCGTCTTCTCCCGGCAGTTCGCCGCGGCTTCCATCCTGCTGGGCCTCATGTCCTTCTGCGGCCTGCTGCTGACCTACGGCCTCAACACCTGGCTGCCCAAGATCATGGAGGGTTACGGCTATGGACGGACCTACGCCCTGTTCTTCCCCCTTGCACTGAACCTTGGCGCCGTCGTGGGCGGCCTGGTCGCCTCCCGCCTGGCGGACAAGAGCGGCCCGCAGCGCATCATCGCCTCCACGTTCGGACTTGCCACCGTCTCGCTCGTGCTCATGACCTTCAGCTTTCCTCTGCCCATGCTCTTTGCCTTCATCGCGGTTGCCGGCGTGGGAACCCTCGGCACCCAGGTCTTGGTGTACGGGTTCCAATCCAACTACTTCACTACCAACGCCCGCGCAGCGGGCGTCGCGTGGTGCGCCAGTGTAGGGCGGCTGGGCGGCGTGCTGGGTCCGATCATCGGCGGCTGGCTTGCCGCCGCGGGCATCGGCGGCTCCACGGCGTTCTACATTTACGGCACAGTGGCGCTCCTGGGCGCCCTGGTCACCGTGCTGGTCCCCCGCCAGCGGAAGCTTGAGGAGGCCGGGCACAAGGTGGAGGAGCTGGCCGGGAGCCGTACGGAGGAAAAGCTGACGGCCCCTCAGCCCAAGTAGCCGGCGGAGGCTGTTCTGGCGTAATTGAGTCACATTAATAAACCAGTAGAGCGTTTTAGGGTTATTCTGTGAATCAATCGCGCGGCCAGGGCAGCCCCGGCGTGCGCCAACGGAAAGGCGGGCACACTGTGGAGCTCCGGCAGCTGAACTACTTCATCGCTGTTGCGGAGGAGCGGCATTTCGGCCGGGCGGCCAAGCGCCTCCATATGGCCCAGCCGCCCCTCTCCCAGCAGATCCGCCAGCTTGAGGAGCAGCTGGGGGTGCGCCTGCTCAACCGCACCACGCGGCGCGTGGACCTCACGGCCGCGGGGCAGCTCCTGCTTGATCGGGGACGGCAGATCGTCAACGAAATAGGAACGCTGGAGGCGGACGTGTACCAGGTCGGCAAGGGCGCCACCGGCGTCCTCCGGGTGGGGTTTTCAGGGTCCGCAACTTATGGCGTCATGCCCCAGATCGCGCGCCTTGCCAAACAGGTCCTTCCCGGCCTGTCCCTGGCGTTGAACGGCGAAATGCTCACCCCGTCCATGGAAGCGGGTCTCCGCGACGGAACTTTGGACGCAGCACTGCTGCGTCCCCCCGTCTCATCCCAGGAGATTGACTACCGCGTCGTCGACCGGGAGCCGCTCGTCGTTGCTGTTCCCTCCTTCAGTGCGCTGGCGGAGGACAGGTCCGTGGCGATGCATGAACTGCAGGATCAGGACTTCATCGCGTATGCGCCCGAGTCCGTGCTCTACCGCATCACCGCCGACCTGTGCCGGCAGGCCGGCTTTCAACCGCGCATCACCCAAGTTGTCGGCGAGACCTCCACCATGCTGGCATTCGTTGCCGCCGGCGGCGGCGTGGCGGTCATGCCGTCCCGGGTGCGGGCTTTCCAGCTCGACGGCGTTGCCTACCGGGAGATCGAAAACGTCCCTTCCGTGGAACTCGCTGTCGCCTGGCTGCGGGGCAACCACTCCACCCTGCTGCATAACTTCCTGGACATCGTCGGCGCCGCTACAGCCGCACAGCCGCTGCCCGACCCGGCCTCCGGGACTGTCCCGCTTCCTACCGATGAAAGGCCTTCCCAGTCATGAAAATCGCAGCTATTGAGGCGATTCCTTACTCGATCCCCTACCGCCACCCGCTGCATTTCGCCTCCGGATCCGTCCACGAGGCTGACCACGTGCTGGTCCGCCTCCGCACGGACGACGGCGTGGTGGGCCTCGCGGACACCCCGCCGCGCCCGTACACCTATGGTGAGACGCAAAAGTCCATCGCCGCGGTGGTGCAGGACGTGTTCGCTCCGCAACTGATCGGCGTCGACATTTTTGACCGCGA
The DNA here is from genome assembly GCF_048957775.1 of Pseudarthrobacter sp. CC4. NCBI lineage: Bacteria > Bacillati > Actinomycetota > Actinomycetes > Micrococcales > Micrococcaceae > Pseudarthrobacter > Pseudarthrobacter sp. CC4. Next base: position 39,902 of record NZ_JARCCZ010000024.1, read on the forward strand.
GAAGATCCAGGAGATCCTCTACCGCACCATCCACAACCAGACCGCCAAGGGTGCCGTGGACATCGCCCTGTGGGACGTCATCGGCAAGACGCTGGGGCAGCCGGTGACCAAGCTGCTGGGCGGCTACACCGACTCGCTGCGGGTCTCCCACATGCTTGGCTTCAAGCCCGCCCAGGAGCTGCTCGACCTGGCATTGGAGTTCCGCGAGACCTACGGCATCACCACGTTCAAGCTCAAGACCGGCCGGCGCCCGCTGCACCTGGACATCGAGGCGGCCCGCGCGCTGCGTGAGGGCCTCGGCGGGGACGCCGAACTGTACATGGACGCCAACCGGGGCTGGTCCGCGAATGAGGCTGCGGAGGTGCTGCGCCGCACCGCGGACCTGGGCCTGCAGTTCCTCGAGGAGCCGGACGACGCCCGCGAAGTCCTGGGCCGCCGTCGGCTCGTTGCCAACTCCCCCATCCCCATCGCGGCGGACGAATCCGCCCCCAATCTCGGCGAGGCCGCCCGGGAAATCCTCAACGGCGGGGCCAACCTGCTGGCGGTCAAGACCGCCCGCTCCGGATTTACCGAGGCGGCCAAGATCGTGGGGATGGCCGAGGGCATGGGCATCGACGTGTACATCGGCAACCAGATCGACACCCAGGTGGGCACGGTGGCTTCGGTGGTGTTCGGCGCCGCGTTCGCCCACACTGCCAAGCGCGCCGCCGAACTGTCCAACTACCTGGACATGGCGGACGACCTGCTGGCCGAACCCTTGCAGATCATCGAAGGGCGCATCCGCGTCCCCGAGGGCCCCGGCGTGGGCACCGGGGTCAGCGAGGAGAAGCTCGAACGCTACCGCAGCGACCGCTAAGCCACCCCGTCCACGAAAGGAAAATCATGAAGTACCTGGTCCATATGGACGTCAAACTGCCCGCAGACCTGCCCGCATCCGAGGCCGCTGAGATCAAGGCCAAGGAGAAGGCCTACTCGCAGGAGCTGCAGCGCTCGGGGAAATGGCCGGAAATCTGGCGCGTGGTGGGTGAATACGCCAATTACTCGATCTTTGACGTGGGTTCCAACGACGAACTCCACGACATCCTGCAGAACCTTCCGCTGTTCCCGTACATGGAGATCTCGGTGGTGCCGCTGGCCAAGCACCCCTCCGACATTAAGTAGGTACCAGCCAGCCGTTCCGGGTCAGTCCCTGGCCCGGAACGCGGCGGCGAGCTCGCTGCGGGACCGGATGCCCATCTTCCGGTAAAGCCGCGTGAGGTGGTACTGCACCGTCTTCTCGGCGAGGAACAGGGCCCGGGCCGCCTCCTTGTTGGTCGCCCCGCCAGCCACGAGTTCGGCCACCGCCTGCTCCTGCGCGGTGAGCTGGACGTGGTGGTCCCTGGCGGCGGTGAGTACCGAATCGGCAGGGTCAGGGAGATTGCCGACGTCGAGACCGGTTGCCTTGAGCTCCCTATCGCAGCGCTCCACATAGGTGGCCGCGCCCAGTGAGTCGTAGAGGTCCCGCGCCGCACGCAGCACCGACGACGCCAGCCGCCGTTTGCCGGCGCGGCGCATGCTCTGCCCGAAAGCAAAACTGATCCGGGCCCGCAGGTAAGGCCGGTTGAGCCCGCGGAGGTGGCCCAAGGCGGCCTCGAAATGCTCCCTGGCAGCGTCGGGATCTCCCTGGGCCGCCAGCAGCCGGCCCCGGGCCCAGGCCATCCGTGCCATGTCGGAAGGGACTTCGCGTTCGCGCCGCAACCCCTCGAAAGAGGTCAGGAAAGCGTCAGCGGTATCCAGCTGATCAGTCATCACCAAGGCATTAACGTACGTGTCCTGCCAGGGCCAGAAGGACACCCGGTCCTCGGTCCACGGGTCCAGTTCGGTCAGCGGCTGCAGCACGGCGAGGGCGCTTTCATAATCAGCCCGCGCCTCGTGGAACCGGGCCCGGGCAAGGCTGGCCGGCACCTGCATGGCCCGGTAGGTTCCCGGCTGGACCGCGGCCTGGGAGACGTAATAGCGGGCGCGGTCCCAGTCGCCGCGCATTGACCAGAGCTCCGCGGCGGTCCAGTACAGCAGGGGCCTTATCAGGGGCATCCGGGAGGTTTCCAGGCGGACGCTGGAGCGGGCGATGGTGGCCGCCGCGGCATCCCAGTTCCCCAGCACCAGATGGGTGCGTGCCAGCCACGCCTCAGCCCACAGGGAGATCCGCAGGGACCCGCCGCGGTACTCGGTGGGGGCGGCGGACTCGAAGTTCACCAGGGCCGCTTCCACGTTGTCCATCCGCAGCGCCAGCCAGCCGGCTCCCATCTGCACGCGCTGCTTCTGCGCGTTCTCGGCGGCGTGCGCAAACGCCCGCTGGTAGGAAACCTCCGCCTCCCCCAGCCGGCCCCGCGCGTACAGGCCCAGGCCGTAGATGGCTTCCGACTCGACGTGCGCCGGCGTCCCGGGTTCAGTCAGGGCCATCGCGCGCTCCGCCCAGCCGGTGATCATCGGCCCGTCCCAGGATGCAACCCCGTGCAGGACGAAACGCTGCGCAACCTGGGCGGCGGCCTTGGGATCGCGGTCCGGGTTGCTGGTGCGCCACGCCATTTCCAGCTGGCTTTGGGCGCTGTCGTTCTGGCCGGACACGGTGGACAGGTAGCCCAGCACTGAGGAGCGCAGCGGCGAGGGCGGCAGGGCGTCCACGGCGGCGGACCAGGTCTGCGCCTCGGCAACATTGCCGGCCCCCACCAGCGCGTCTACGGCGCGCAGGAGCCGGTCGTTGCGGGCCCGGATATCCAACGACAGGCGCGACGCGGAAAACAACGCCGTCGCCACGTCCTGCCATGCACCCACGGCCGCCTGGCGGCCGGCGAAATCCTCGAGTTCTTCGGCGAGCGCCTGGTCCGCGGCGGGCGTTGCCGAGACCCGATGCCCCAGCTTTTCGCCCTCCGGCTCCACGGCCTCCGCAGCCAGGCGGTGCAGCGCGATGCGGCGGCTGGGAACAATCTGTTCGTAAATCGCCTCGGCAGTACCGGGCTCAACGAACACGACGGCGGAACGCGCCTGGTCGACGGACAGCCGCAGGAGGCCGGCGCGGTGTCCTTCATCCAGGGCTTCGAGGACGGACTCCACTCCGCTGACGGAGGCTACTTCCGACAGGCCCGCGCTGCGGCCCAGCACGGACGCGGCTTCGGCGACGGCAACGAGTCCGGGCGAGGCGGCATCCAGGACGCTGTGCACCCTGGCGCGCAGCCGGGAGGTGGGCGGCAGCGAGGGGAACCAGGCCAGCCAGGTTTCCGGGGGCAGCTCGCGCAACAGCTCCACCACTGGCTGCGGCAGGCCGCCCGTGTGCCGGACCAGCCCGTGCGCCGCGGTGACGCTGAGGTCGATGCCGTGCAGGCGCCGGGCCACTTCCTGGACCTGTTGCGGGGTGAGCGGGTCCATGGGAATGCGGACCACCTGGTGCCCGGTCAGGTAGTCCAGGACGCCGGCGGGGATACGCGGCGCGTCGGCGGGGTTCAAGGTGAGCAGGAAAAGGATCCGCTTTCCGTGCAGCCGGCGCATGACGAACGTGAGGATGCGCAGGCTTTCCACGTCGAGTTTGTGGACGTCGTCGACGGCGACCACGACGCTCCCGTGCGACTGCAGCCCTTCGAGGTGGGTGCCCAGCGTCGAAGCGTAGTTGACCACCTGGTCCGTGCTCAGGGAGGCGAGGGGACCCGCCGGAAGGTGCGGGCCGCCGTCGTACGCCTTTGCCGAACGCAACGGCGAGGTGAGCATGAGCTGGGAGTAGCCGGCGAGCGCGAACTGCGCTTCCCAGTCATCGCCCATGGCGGAGAGGACGCGGACGCCGCGGACGCCCGTGCGGCAATATTCCAGGAAGGACTCGAGCACCGCGGTTTTCCCGGAGCCGGCCGGTCCGGTGAGGACGGCCGTGACCACCTTGCCCTTGCGGACGGCGCGGAGGATGTCCAGGAGCTCCTCGAACACCGAGTCGCGGCCCGCCAGCGGCGAATCCGCACCGATATCGCCTTGGACGGACCCCGCAGTCATGGCCGCCAGTCTACCGGAGCGGCCTGCCCGCCCTTTGCGGCGGTGTCCAACCGCTATCCCAGGTCCCCGCCGGCCACCGGAAGGATGCTGCCGGTGAGGTAGGACGCTTCGTCGGAGGCGAGGAAGACAATGGGCGCGGCCTGCTCGTCAAGGGTGCCGTAGCGCTTCATGAAGGAGGATTCCACGGTCTGGTCCACGATCACCTGGTACCAGGCCTTCTCGGTGGCGGACTCGGCTTCCGGGCCACGTTTGACCTTCCGCGGCGGCGCCTCGGTACCGCCCGGCGCCGTGGCAACTACGCGGATTCCGCGCCCGGCCACCTCCATGGCGAGGGCCTGGGTCAGTGCGTTGACGCCGCCCTTCGCAGCGGCATAGGGGACGCGGTGCATGCCGCGGGTGGCCACCGAGGACACATTGACGATGGTCCCCGACTCCTGTTCCAGCATCGCCGGCAGTACCGCCCGGCAGCTCCAGAGGGTGGGGAAGAGCGAGCGGCGGATCTCCTTTTCGATCTTGTCCTCGTCGTACTCCTCGTAGGGGCGTGCCCAGATGGTGCCGCCTACATTGTTGACCAGGACATCCACGCGTCCGTGTGCGGCAAGCGCAGCTTTGACGGCCTGGGTGGCGCCGACGAAGGTCTCCAGGTCCGCAGTGACGGATGTGGCCGACCCTCCGGAACCGGAGGACTTGGCGGCCTCTTCGATGCCGCGGGCCACGTCGCGGACCAGCTCCGCGCGGTCCACCAGGACCACGGCCCCGCCTTCGGCGCCGATGCGTTCGGCCACTTTCCGGCCGATCCCCTGGGCGGCACCGGTGACGACGGCGACCTTGCCGCCGAACCTGCCTGGGGTCACGAATTGCCCGGCGTACGGTTCAGCCATCAGAGGGCGGCCTTCGCGTCGATGGCGCCGGCCATGGTGTCCTTCGCATCGTGGGCGTGCGCGGTGATGACGGCGCGGAGGCGGTCCTTGTCCCCGCGCTCAAAGGCGTCCACGATGTCCAGGTGGTCCTGGGTGACCCGCTCGAAGATCGGCGTTCCGGTTTCGAAGGCCGCGGCCATTTGGGCGTGCACGTCCAGGCGGCGGTAGGACTCCAGCAGCATGGGGTTGTCGCAGATCATGAAGAGGTACTCATGGAATTCCTCGTTGGTGCGCGCGAACTCCTCGGGGTCCGTAATGCTCCCGCCGTCCACTGACGCCGTGGTGGCTTGGGCGAGCCGGCGGAACTGGCGCAGCTGTTGCTCGCTGAGCCTGCCCAGCAGCAGTTCGCTGACCGCCAGCTCCAGGCCCATGCGGGCGTCGAGCTGGGCGAAGCTGTCCTCCTTGCGGAAGTCCAGCCGGCCGGTCTCCAGCGAGGACACGGCCTCGCCGCGGCTCATCGTGTCGCCTTCGGCCTGGATCTTCCCGGCCGGCGCCGGGGCTCCCGTCTCGGCGTCGCCTCCGGTAGTCTCCTTCGGCGCGAACCGCTCGAAGTAGAAGTTGGCGGGCTGGATGCCCTCGGCGTCCAGCCACTTGGAGACGGCGTTGACCATGGGGGGCGGGCCGCAGAGGTAGATGTCCACGTCGCCTTCGTTAAGGTGCTTCGGTTCGATGATCTGTGTGACGTAGCCGGTGTGCGGGGCGGAGGTGCCGGGCTCGGAGGCGATGTAATCCCAGGTGAAACCGGGCAGCTTCGCTTCGTAGGCCCGCAGCCAGTCCAGGCCAACGATGTCCGCTTCGCGGGTGAGCCCGTAAATGAGGTGGACCGGGGTGGATGGCGGGTTTTCGGACAGCTTTTCGAGGATGGACAGGAGCGGGGCCAGGCCGGTGCCGCCGGCCAGGAGCAGCAGGGGCCGCTTGGGCTCGCGCAGGAAGAACGATCCGTAGGGGCCGGTGAACTCGATGGAGTCGCCTACTGCGGCGCGGTCCCGCAGGTACTCGGACATGGCGCCCTGCGGGGTTACGCGGACCATGAAGGACGCGTCCTGCACTTCGGGTCCGCTGCTGAAGGAGTAGGAGCGCTCGGCGTCGGTGCCGGGGACCCTGAGGTTGACGTACTGGCCGGGAAGGAAGGCCAGTGCGTCCCGGTTGTCCACCTCGAGGGTGAAGGACACCGTGGTGTCCGTGTGCCGGTTGAGCTCCTTGATGGTGGAGCTGAAGGTGGCCGCCGCCGTCTTGGCCGACTCCGACGTGGCCGGGATCTGGATGGCAAGGTCGGACTCGGGGACGGCCTGGCAGGTCAGCAGGTAGCCCTTTTCGAGTTCCTCTTCGGTCATGGCGTCGTCAATGTAGTCGCCCGGGTCGAAGGTGCCGGAATCGCAGAACGCCTTGCAGGTGCCGCAGGCGCCGTCGCGGCAGTCGGACGGAATGTTGATGCGCGCCTTGTAGGCCGCGTCCATGACGGTCTCATAGTCGCCGACCTTGATGACTTTGGTGACGCCGTCTTCGAAGCTGAGGGCTACTTTATGGCCCATGGTGTCCTCCTGGCTGGGCGGGCGCGTCGTCGCGTCCCGGGAAAGTTCTGGCGTGCCCGGCGGGCACGGGATGGGAACTGCCGTACGGCACCCGGGACTTCCGGGCGCCGGTTCGGGCAGGTCAGATCATGTAGACGTCCACCACGTGGTGGATGTAGTCGTTCTTCAGGACTACCTTCTTCTTCAGGATCACCGGTTCCGGGCCGGAAAGGTCGATCGTGTAGTAGCTGGTGCCGAAATATGTGTCCGTCGTGTTGTAGCGGAAGTAGAGCGTGAACCAGTTGAAGCGCACCTCGACCCGGCCGCCGTCGTTCGCCAAAACCTCAACGTCCGTGATGTTGTGCCCCGTGCGCGGCTCGGGGAGGGAGGTGGCCGATGACCTGTCGGTCTTGATCCGGAACACCCGGTCCTCGATGCCGCCGCGGTTGTCGTAGTAGATCAGGGAGATCTCGTTCTGCGGGTCCTGCGTCAGCTGGTCATCCACGTCCCAGGCCGGCATCCAGAATTCGGAGTCGGGGTGGTAGCACTCGAGCCACTCATCGAACTGGCGGTCGTCCAGCAGGCGGGCTTCCCGGTAAAGGAAGGCACGGACGGTTTCGAGGATTGCAATGTCCTCCGCGGCCTTGAGGACCGGGGCGGTTTGGGTCAGGCTGGTCATTGTGTCTGCGCTCTCTGTGGTTCCGGTGGGCTCTGTCAGGCGGAGGCGGGGACGGAGGCCAGCGCGGAACGCTCCTCTTCCTCCGCCAGGGCACGGTCCATGACTTCCTTCCAGTACCCGTGCTGGATGGGGTAGAGCCCTTCATCTTCGGTGCGCACTCCGGAGGCGATGACCTTGGTCATGCCCAGGGCCTGGGCCTGCTCGTCCGGGCCGGCGATCTCGTGGGTGGAGCCGCGGGTCATGTCGTTCCAGGGGGCGCTGGTGGCCCAGTAGGTCTTGTTGCAGGAGCGGAATTCCTCCAGGTCGTCCGGGGTGGCCATGCCGGTGGCGTTGAAGAAGTCCTCGTACTGGCGGATGCGCTTGGAACGGTTCTCCTGGGACTCGCCCTTGGGTGCGATGCAGTAGATCGTCACCTCGGTCTGGTCCGCGGAAATCGGCCGGAAGTGGCGGATCTGCGAGGAGAACTGGTCCATGATGTAGACGTTCGGGTACAGGCACAGGTTGCGCGAGATGTTGATCATGAAGTTGGCCATCTCCTCGCCGTACTTCTGGACCAGTTCCTCCCGGCGGTCCCAGAGCGGACGGTCCTCGGGGTTGGTCCACTCCTGCCACAGCAGCAGGTGCCCGTGGTCGTAGGAGTAGAAGCCGCCCTTGACCTTGCCCCACTTGCCGGCATCCATGGCCTTGGTTTTGTTGGCCGAGTCACCGGCGCTGCGGCGGGCCGTGGTGGCGGCGTAGTTCCAGTGCACGGCCGTGACGTGGTAGCCGTCGGCGCCGTTTTCGGCCTGGACCTTCCAGTTGCCGTCGTAGGTGTAGGTGGAGGAACCGCGCAGCACCTCCAGCCCTTCGGGTGACTGGTCAACGATCGAATCGATGACCTTGGTGGCGTCGCCCAGGTGCTCCTCCAGCGGCAGCACGTCAGCCTTCAGCGAGCCGAACAGGAAGCCGCGGTAGGACTCGAAGCGGGCCACCTTGGTGAGGTCGTGCGAGCCTTCCTTGTTGAAGGTCTCGGGGTAGCCGGCGTTCCGGGAATCCTTGACCTTCAGCAGCTCGCCGGAGTTCTTGAACGTCCAGCCGTGGAACGGGCAGGTGAAGGTGGTGCGGTTGTCCGTCTTGCGGCGGCACAGCATGGCGCCGCGATGCGAACAGGCGTTGACGATGCAGTTGAGCTTCTCGTCCTTGTCCCGGGTGATCATCACCGGGGTGCGGCCGATGTACGTGGTGAAGTAATCGCCTACGTTGGGAATCTGGGACTCGTGGGCCAGGTACACCCAGTTGCCTTCAAAAATATGCTTCATCTCAAGTTCGAAGATCTCCTGGTCGGTGAAGATTTCGCGCTTGGCCCGGATGATGCCGTTCTCACGGTCGTCGATCACGGCGTCGGCAAGGACCTCGCGGGCATGGATCAGGTTCTCGGTCATGGCGTGCTCCCTCATTGGAGATTGCTGGACGGATGGGCGGGAGGTCCGGGCTGGCGTCGCTGCCGGCGGTGGACGTTAGAGGCAATTCTTCCCCCTCGTGACTGGTCTCACATCAGGCAAACACCTAGGGTCGACCAAGGGGGTCTTTATGTATTGATCATGACTAAAAAGCAGCGTTATCAATATTTGTTCCGTCATTATCTCCGGACCTACGATGAAACAGACATCACGCGACGCCACGGATCGGCAGGCACTCCTGCACCGGCGTCCTGCGGCGGGTCCAGGAGACCTTTCTGGGCCCCAATTTCAAAGACGAAGGTGGAGACCGCCATGACTGAGACTCAAGTGGACATCCGGAACGAGAACGAGGGCACAGCCGTTGAAGCCGGCTCGAAGGCCACCGAACGCTTCGCCGCTTCCGGCAAGCTTTCGGAACTGCGCGTGCCCAAGGAGCGCGTGAGCCTGCTGGCCGGCGCGCTCATCAAGGCCGCCAACGACATTGTCGTTGAGCACCAGGTCACTTACGAGGAGTACAACGCGCTGAAGGCTTGGCTGATCAAGGTGGGTACCGACGGTGAGTGGCCGCTGTTCCTTGACGTGTGGCTCGAGCACACGGTCGAGGACGTCAACTCCCAGGACCGCCCCGGCACCAGGGGCACCATTGAAGGCCCGTACTACGTGCCCGGATCGCCGGAGCTTGCGACGCCGGCCACCGTCCTCATGCGCGACGGCGAAGAGGGCACCCCCCTGCGCTTCACCGGCCAGTTCACGGACACCAACGGCAATGCCCTGCAGGGCGCACAGGTGGAGATCTGGCACGCGGACGCCGCCGGCTTCTACTCGCAGTACGCCCCGGGCCTGCCGGAGTGGCTCTTCCGGGCCACGGTCAAAGCCGACGACGAAGGCCGTTTTGAAATCAACACCATGCGTCCGGCGCCGTACCAGATCCCCACGGACGGCGCCTGCGGCCAGCTCATTGAGGCGGCCGGCTGGCACGCCTGGCGTCCGGCCCACATCCACATCAAGGTATCGGCACCCGGCTACCAGCCCGTCACCCAGCAGCTCTACTTCCCGGGCGACCCGCACAACGCTGACGACATCGCCTCGGCCGTCAAGCCTGAACTGATGCTGGACCCCAAACCCCGCACGGACGGCGGGGCCGGAGAGGACGCCGTGTACAACTACGTCCTCGCCAAGGAAGGCGAGACCAAGTAGGCCTTTGCCCCTACTGTCTGAGGCCGGGCGCCAGGACCCGGCCACATGGCGCCCCGGAGCTGCATCTTCGGGGCGCCTGCCTGTTCCAACCACGCAGCCAGGAGCCAGGATGCCCACTTTCCGCCAGGACCCGGCGGCCCAGCCGGAAGCCGCAGCAGAACCCGTCACTGGAGGGCCGGCTCCCGGACTGTCGGCCGCGGAGATGCCGCCCGCGCGGCAACCGCTGCTGGAACGGCCCGGACGCCGCCCCGCCGGACCACGCCGTTTCCTTCGGGACGTGGCGCCGACCTACCTGTCCAACGGTGCCATTGGCCTGGTCTTCACCGCCTCCGGGCCCATCGCCGTCACCCTCGCCGTCGGGGCAGCAGGCGGGCTGAGCCAGGAACAGCTCGCCTCGTGGGTTTTCGGCATCCTGTTCTCCGGCGGAGCCGCGACACTGATCATGTCGCTGCTGTACCGGCAGCCGCTGGGGTTCGCCTGGTCGATTCCAGGCACGGTTCTGCTCGGGCCGTCGCTGCACCATCTTTCTTTCGCGGAGGTGGTGGGCACGTTCTTCACAGCCGGCCTGCTCATCCTGGCCCTGGGCGCCACCGGAGTGGTCCGTCGGATCATGGCGATGATCCCCATGCCAATCGTCATGGCCATGGTCGCCGCCGTGTTCCTCCGCTTCGGCACGGACATCATCTCCGCAAGCCAGGCCAATCCGGCCGTCGCCGCCCCGATGGTGGGCGCCTTCCTGCTCCTGACCGCCGTGCCGGCCCTGGGGAAATTCCTTCCCCCGGTCCTGGGGACGTTGGTGGCCGGTTGCCTGGCGGTGGCGGTCAGCGGGCAGTATGTTCCCGGGGAGCCGGGACCGCTCCTGGCCGTCCCGGCCTTCACCCCTCCGGTGTTCACGTGGGCGTCGCAGCTGGAACTGGTGGTTCCCCTGGCCTTGACGGTGTTGTTCGTCCAGAACGGCCAGGGCATCGCCGTGCTTCGGGCCGCAGGACACCGGCCGCCCGTGAACGCTTTCGCCATCGTGTCCGGCGCGTTTTCCTTGCTGAACGCCGGCTTAGGCGCGGTATCAGCATGCGTGACGGGCCCTACGAACGCCCTGTTGACGTCGTCGGGAGTTAAGGGACGGCAGTACACAGCAGCGGTGACCTACGGTTGCCTCGCACTGGCCTGCGCAGCGCTGGCTCCCACCCTGACCCGGCTGATGCTGGCCACGCCCAAGGAATTCGTCCTGGTCCTGGGCGGAATCGCGATGCTGCGGGCACTCCAGCAGGCGTTCGTGACCGCCTTCTCCACCACCTTCACCCTGGGAGCGCTGGTGACCTTCGTGGTGACCATCTCCGGACTGGATCTGTTCAACATCCACGCAGCCTTCTGGGGCCTGGTCATCGGATACTCCGCCTCACGGCTGCTGGAGCGTCCGGACCATGCAGGATCATAAAAGCGGACCGGCGAGTACCCGGCGAAGGCGCCCCTAGGGTATCCCTGCCCAAGAATTTCACCTGAGCTGGGCAAAACCATGGGAAGTCTTGATCCAGCCGCGGCATGGTTAACCCAGCAGCAGCACCAGCCGCACCGAGCCACTGGTCCAGCAGGCACCCAACCGGATGCGCGGAACAGGAGTAGCCATGAATCAAGCACCCACACCGGACGTCGCCTCCGTCGTCGGCGGTAGCGGCACGGCCGCGGGAGCCTGACGTGAAACGAATCGCACCGCTGAATGCCCTCGGCAGCCCCTCGCGCACTGGCGAAGCCAATGCGTCGACCCGCATCAGTTACCCCGTTACGGGGCGGCGGGCTCCATCCGCTGTTCCGCCGACATGGACCTCCGGCAACGGCCTTCAAGAGGCAGACCAAATCTGGCCCGACTGTTGCGACTGACAGTCCCATCCGATGGCCACCCGAATACGGGCCGCCTGGCGCACGACGGCGACAGCTGCCCTCTTCGCCGTTTCGCTGGCCGGGTGCTCCCTACCGGGAAACGGCCCGAATCCAACCACGCCGGCGCCTGACCGGACCCTGCCAACACGGGCGGAAGGACCCTTTCCCGTGACCTCTGTCACTGACGGGGACACGATCCGAGTCACCATCGATGGAAAATCGACCCGCGTCCGCCTCATCGGCATTGACACCCCGGAAGTCAGCGATCCAAGGAAGACGGTCCAGTGCTTCGGACTCGAAGCATCCCGGCGAGCCACCGAACTCATGGACGAAACCCAGGTCTGGCTGGAATACGATCCCAGCCAGAGTCGCCGCGACCGTTACGGCCGGACGCTGGCTTACGTCTGGCAATCTGAAGGCGTACTCGTCAACGAAAAAATGGTGGCCGAAGGGTTCGCCCACGAATACACCTATGAGACCCCCTACAAATACCAGGACAGGTTCCGTGAGGCCGAACAGGCCGCCCGCACTGCAGAACGGGGCCTGTGGAGCCCGGCCACGTGTGCAGGCAACACAAATTGAACGAGGCGGGTTCCCCGAGCGGCGCTGACGTTACTCAAACACGACCTCCTCTAACCGCGGCGAGAGAACTCAACCGACCACAAAGCAAAACCGCCTCGGACGAGGAGACCTCATTTACTGCGTGCCGCCTAGAATCCGATCGAGGGTGTAGCCCTAAAGGCATTAACAGCCCTGTCTGCAATGACTTGGGCGTCGCTTCCGGAATCAAGGATGGTATTCCGAGATGATGCGGGATCGACCATGACGGCCGTAACGGCGAATCCTTCCGACTCTTCGGTGGTCAGCAGGGCGTCCACTTGAGCCTCGAAGCAGGAATCACTTGACGTGGAGTGAACGTCTTTCGCCACCACATGGTTGTTGGAGACGAAGTTGCCCACCCCCGCCGTAAGCCGGATGATGACGGGCGTCGCCCCTGCCGGGCGGATGCTCTCCGAGTCGATGACCTCCGAAAAGTGGTTGTTGACAACAGTGTTGTTGCTGCCGCTGACCCGGAGAAGCCCGTTGAGGTCGTCCAGTCCATTGTCCACTCCCACAAAGGGCGTCCACGGCTCATGGTCACGCAGGAAGTGGTTTGTGGCCACGAGGTTTTCCGAACTCTCCGCGAGAACCACCATCCCGGGGTAGAACGAGTGCAAGCGGTTGTTGGTGACGCTTGACCGCGTCACACCGTTAAGGTGGACGCTGCTCGCGCCACGGGGGAACACGTTGTTCGCGGTGATCAGGAGGCCACCATGGTTCTCAGCGTAGATCGAGTGGCCCTTGGGGCCAGCTCCCACCAAGTTGTCGGTAATTTTTGATGCCTGTCCCCAGCCGCGCAGCTCGATGCAGCTTCCGCATTCGGCGATGAAGTTGTCGTGGATGGAAAGCGCGTCGGCGTTGTAGATGGTGAGGGCGTTCTCCAGGTAGACGAACCCCATGCCGGTGACGCGGAACGAGTCGTTGGCAGTCGCGGCGTAGATGCCGGTCTTGCCGTTGACGTAGGTGTTCTCCGCCTTCAGTCCGGAGCCGTCCGGAACGAAGTGCAGCCCGTCGATGCAGAAGTTGGAGAACTCCACCGAGCTGATCCGCGGGCTCCCGCTCCGCTCAATGTAGAAGGCTGCGCCCTTGGCCTCCTCCCCGTTTTCGGCAGGGGGAAGGTCCACAATGATCCGGCTCCCGCCGGGCCACAACTCGTGCAGGTCCGGCCATTCGTCTTCGGGCACGTTATGGCGGATGCTCGACGACGTGAAACCGTGCCCGGAGCCCTCGATCCGGAGGAAGCTGACGTCGATCACCACCTGGGTGCGAAGGTGGTAGTCCCCCGGCGGAATGTAGATCACTGCGCCCGGCTTTCCGCCGTCGTTCACATCGGTGGCGGCCTGCCGTTCCTTGACGTCGGCGATGATGCTGTTGATGACTTCACCGACGTCCTTGGCCGGATTGCCGACCGGCCACGTGGTGACGTCGTAGCAGTTGTTGCTTGGCATGGGCTCTTCCCTTTGTGTCCTGTTTCTCATGGTGCCACTGTTTGATGCTGCGGGAGTTCGGCCTGCAGCTCCTCTGCCGTCGGCGGGTTGGCGCCGGGGCGGCTGACCGTGATGGCCGCTGCCCGGGAGGCCATCCGGCCCAGCGACTCCAGCACGGACGGCGCCAGCCCGTCCGACCCGCGCATGAGGAGTCCGCAGATCAGGGCTGACATGTAGGAGTCGCCGGCACCAATGGTGTCCGCCACCTCGGCCGTGACCGGTGGGACGGCCACCTGCGCGCCCGCCGTGGTGAGCAGGGATCCCTTCGCTCCCATGGTGACGGCGACGAGTCCGGCCCCAAGGTCCAGGATGTGCTGTGAGATGTCCTCCAGTGACAACCGCGGATAGAGCCAGAGTGCGTCCTCGTCGCTGAGTTTGACCACCTCGGTGAACGGGACAAGTTGCTCGAAAATGGTCTTCGCCTCAAAGTGGCTGCCGAGCAGGGCGGGACGGATGTTGGGGTCGTAGGTGACAAGGCATCGCTCGTGTGACTGTTCGAGGAGATCCCTGATCGCTGCCGCCCCCGGCGCCAGGAAGGTGGCGAGGGAGCCGGTGTGCAGGACCTTGGGCAGCGTGGCCGGGGCGATCCGCGGAAGGTCCCAGCGGATGTCGAAGTCATAGTGCGCCGACCCGTCGGACGCCAGCGTCGCCGTCGCCGTGGCGGTACGGCCGGGCCCCTTGGAACCGGGCAGGAGTTCGACGCCGGCGCTGCGCAGGTGCTGCTCGATGGCCGCGCCGCGCGGGTCGTCGCCGATCGAGGTGAGCAGGGCGGTGGCCGCGCCCAGCCGCCCGAGCCCGTAGGCCACGTTGGCCGGTGACCCGCCGGGGTGCTCCACAGAGCCCCCGGACGAGACAACAATGTCCACAAGGGCTTCGCCGACTACGACGACGTCAAGGCCCGGCTGGGGGTCATCGTTCGTGTGCATTCTTTTCGGACCTTTCTTGGATTACCCAACCTGCCGTCAGGTAAGGGTTGAGACCGTAAGTTTCTGGACTGTTGCCGGCCCTCCCCCGGCCGCCAGCCAGTTCTCCTGGCTTTCCGCGCCGGGGAAGACGAGGTCTGTCATGACCACCGCGCCGCCCTGTGCGAAGACCTCCACCGAGCAATGGTCGACGACGATCTGCAGCTTGAGCACGCCGTCCTCAAGGACCAGCGGGGCTGACTCCGCGGAGGAGAACTTTTCGTGGAAGCCCGTGTCCCCTGACCGGCTGCGGTCAAGGACGAGCCGGCCGGTGGCGGCGTTGTAGCCCAGCACCGTGCCCGTGCTTCCGTCCTCGCTGGCGAAGAAATGGAAGGCCACGTGTCCAGCGCTCCCGGGCAGGATCTCCGCCTCGATGACCTGGGCGCTGCCACGTGCAGCAGCCGGCAGCCGGAGGACCGAATCCTGCAGTTCGGACGGTTCCGCGATAATCTGCACGGCGGCGGCAGGCGGCTCTTCTCCTGCAGGACGGCCGGGCAGGACGGGCTGCTGGACCAGGCGGGCGGAGCCGTTGGCTGCGGTGAGGCGCACTTCGCGGGCCAGGGTCATGGAGGACCGCCAGGGGGCGGTGGGCAGCAGGTTGGCGTAGTCCCAGTTGTTCATCCAGCCGATGATGATCCGCCGCCCATCCGGGACGTTGCCGAAAGAGACGGAGGCGTAGCAGTCGCGCCCCCAGTCCAGCCACAGGCATTGCTGCAGGGCCGCATCGGCCGCCGCGGAGTCACCCAGGGCGCTCACCCCGGCCGGCGCTGCAACTGAAGAGGCGTCCGGGACAAACCGGGCGCCGTCGAACTGGCCCACGAAGTACTGGCCGCCGGAACCTCCCGCCACCGCGCCCGGGTTGACGTTGACGATCAGGACCCATTTGACGTTGTCCGGGTCCCCGTCCACGGCCAGGGGAAAAAGATCGGGGCACTCCCATTCGCCCTGGTCCGCGTTCATGGGGCCGAAGTCGCTCAGGAAGTCCCAGGTCTTAAGGTCTTCCGAACGGTAGAAGACCACCTTCTGGTGCTGCGCTTCGACGGCGACCATGACCCAGAAGTCACCATGTTCGCCCTGGTAGCGGAAGACCTTGGGGTCGCGGAAGTGCGCGGAGCTCCGGGCAAGGACAGGGTTGGCGCCGTACTTGTGCCAGGTCATGCCGGCGTCGGTGCTGTAGGCCAGGGACTGCGCCTGCGTGCCGTGGTGTTCGGACGCGGCCTTGTAGGCGCTGGTGTAGACGGCCACGAGGGCAGGTGCGTCCGCGGTGCCGAAGCCG
This sequence comes from Pseudarthrobacter sp. CC4, assembly GCF_048957775.1. NCBI lineage: Bacteria > Bacillati > Actinomycetota > Actinomycetes > Micrococcales > Micrococcaceae > Pseudarthrobacter > Pseudarthrobacter sp. CC4. The sequence continues at coordinate 55,862 of NZ_JARCCZ010000024.1, forward strand.
GACGTGTTTCCGTGGTCCACCACCACGCTGCCGGAGTAGATGTCCTCGGTTTCGTCGCAGGCAATGGCTACGGGGTGTTCGGTCCAGTGGAGCAGGTCCCGGGAGGTGGCGTGGCCCCAGGACATATTGCCCCACACGTTGCCGTACGGGTTGTTCTGGAAGAAGAGGTGGTAAAGGCCGTCATGGAAGACCAGGCCATTTGGGTCGTTCAGCCAGGTGTCCCTGGCCGTGAAGTGGATGGCAGGCCGGAACCTAGTGGTTGCGGCCGGAGGTGTTTCCGGGCGTGCGGCACTAAGGAAGGTGGACATGTTTTGTGCGATCCTCTTGGGAATTGGAAGGGGTTGGCTGCTTAGTGGCGGGGGGCCGCGATTGAATCGCGGCGCACCAGCGGGCAGCCCAGGATGGTCGGGTGAAGTGCCATGAGGGTCAGGTCTGTCTTCCCTTCGACGGCGTCAATCAGGTGTTCGGTGGCCCACGCACCCATCTCGTAGTGGGGCAGGGCCACGGTGGTGAGGCCCGGGTAAAGGTTGGCGGCGATCAGTTCCTGGTCGTCAAAGCCCACCACTGAAAGGTCTGCCGGAATGGAGAGTCCCAGTTCCGCGGCGGCCCGATAGGCGCCCATCGCCATCCGGTCGTTGTAGCAGAACAATGCCGAAGGCCGGTCCTCGCTGGCCAGCATCCGCAGGGCGGCCTCATAGCCGCCATGCACCTCTGAGACTGCCGACTCCACAGGTGCCGCGCCGCCGTCGAGCCCTGCCTCAGTCAGCATGGCCCGGAAGGCCCGGAGCCGCTGCCGGGTCGCAGGCACATCATCGGTGTTGTTGATGAATCCCACCCGGGTGTGGCCCGCTTCGAGGAGCGCGCCCACGGCGGCACGTGCACCACCGTCTTCGTCCGGGATCACGGCGGTGATGTTTCCGTCGGTAGCCACCGAGTCCACCAGGATGGAGGGCACGCTGCCGAGGTTGGCCGGGAGCTTCACGGTGCGGTGGTACATGGTGGCGTAGAGGATCCCGTCAACCCTGCGCTCCAGGAGGGCCTCGACGTCGGCCTGCCGGGACTCCAGGCTGGCCGAGCCTGAGGTGTTGATGATCATGAGGCCATAGCCCCGGGCTTTGGCGGCCTCGTCGGCACCCAGGATGATCCTGCCCGCGTGGGGGGTGGTGGCGATGTCCTCGCTGACGAGGCCCAGCATTCCGGTCCTTTGCGTGCGGAGGGCCTGGGCGAGGCGGTTGGGGCCGTACCCCAGCTGCTCCGCCACGGACCTGACCTTGTCCCGGGTTTCGGGGCTGATCCGCGCATAGGAGACCTCGTTGAGGACGTGGGACACGGTGGTCACGGACACGCCGGCGGCGACGGCCACGTCCTTGATTCCGATGTTCCTGTTACTCATCTGCGTCCCACGTCCTTTGGTCGGTGATGCCCCTGGGGGTTACCAGTAGGCTACTCGTTGCTTGGTGGCCTAGCCCTTGACGGCGCCGAGCGTCATGCCTGCCACGATCCTGCGCTGCAGCAGGAGGGTGAGGAGGATAACCGGGATGGAGTAGACGGCGGCCAGCGCCGTCATGGATCCCCAATCCAAGCCGAATTGGGTCTGGAAGTTGGCGATCACCACTGGCGTTGTCTGGGAACGGATGGCCGTCATCAGCAGGGCGAACAGGAATTCGTTCCAGGAGGCCAGGAAGGCGAAGATTGCGGTGACGGCGATGCCGCCGGAAACCACCGGGATCACCACCCGCCACAGGGCCCCCAGCCTGCTGCAGCCATCCACCGTTGCAGCCTCCTCCAGGTCTTTCGGCACGGCCTCGAAGAAGCTGGACATCAGCCAGATCGAGAGCGGCAGCGAGATGGTGGTGTGGGCAATGGACAGCGCGATGGGGGTATCGGATAGGCCCATCGACGCCATCATGGAAGCCAGCGGAATGCCGATTGCCACCGGCGGGACCATGCGGGTCACCAATGCGGCCATGATGAAGATCCGGCCGCTGAGGGTCTTGTACCGGGTGATGCCGTAGGCCGCCGGCACCGCCAGCACCAGGGACAGCACCGTGCTGATGATTGCCGTCTGGATGCTGTTGATGAACGAGGCCGGTACACCGCTGCGGCCCAGCGCGTTGGCATAGTTTTCCAGCGTCCATTCCCTGGGAAGGATTGTGGGCGGCACGGCGATGGTATCGATCGGGGTTTTGAAGGACGTGAACAGCAGGTAGAGGAACGGGAATCCGTAGAGCACCATGGCTGCTGCGAGGAGGATCCACAGCAGCGTCCTGGTGCTGCGCCGGCCGGCCTCCAGCCCTTCCCGGTTGACGCTGCGGCGCTTGCGGGGACGTGGTGACCTCGCCCGGACGGCAGGTTCCGCGGACGTCAAAGCCGGAGTCCCGGAGCGGTGCTTGGTATTTTCGGCGACGCGCATCAGCTGTCCTTTCCTGGCCGCCAGATGGTAGCCACTGCGAAGAATGCGACCGCGAGCATCGCCAGCAGGTAGATGGTGCCCATGGCGCTGGCGAGGCCCGGATCGCCGAAGCGGATCATGGTGCGGTAGATCAGCAGGCTCATGGTTTCCGAGGCGGACTGAGGGCCGCCGTTGGTTTGGATGAGGATGGTGTCAAATGCCCTGGCTGCGTCGATGCCGCGGACCACCAACGCGACGGCGATGACGGGGCGGAGCAGCGGAAGGATGATCCGGAACAGCAGGGCCGGTGCGCGGGCACCATCCAGCCGTGCGGCTTCGATGAGGTCGCCGGGAATGTTCTGCAGCCCGGCGAACAGTACCAGGCACATGAACGAGGTGGTCAGCCAGATGTCCGGTATGGCCACCGAGTAGAGCACGATGCCGGGGTCGGACAGCCAGCCGATCTGGTTAGGGTTGTCCAGGATGCCTGCCTGGTGCAGGAGCGTTCCGATGAGGCCGAAGTTGTCGATCATCAGGAACTTCCAGAGCAGGCCTGCCACAATTGGGGCGATCATGAGCGGGTACATGAACACCGTCCGCCAGATCTGGGAACTGCGGCCCAGCATGGTGAACAGCAGGGCCATGCCCAGGCCCAGCGCGAACTCAAGGGTGACCACCACCAGGGTGTAGGCCAGGGTCCGCCAGCCCGCTCCCGTGAAGGCCTCGGATGCGAAGGCGCGGAAGTAGTTGTCCATGCCGACGAAGTCGCGGGGGCCGCCAGCGATTGGGGAGATCTTGTAGAAGCTGTCCGCCACCAGGCGGAACAGCGGGAATGCCACGAATATTGCCAGGAACAGCGCCGCTGGTGTCATCAGGAACAATGCGAAGCGGCGATCGGAGATGCGCACGGTTTTCTCTTCCGCTGGTTGGGGCCGCGGCCGGCACCGGAGTTGCTGTGCCTCTTCGGCAGATGCCGGCCGCGGGGGCTCTTACTTGAGGAGGTCCTCGATCTGCTTCTTGGCGTCGGCGAGGAGGGCGGCGGAGTCACCGCCGGCAACGGCCTTCTGCAGCATGGGAACCAGGACGGTGTCCACGATCTGCTGCCACTTCTCGGTGGCCGGACGGGTGGCGGTGGCTTCACCGTTGAGAGTTTCGATCAGCGGCTTGAAGCTCTCGTAGCCTTCCTTGTCCTGGTACTTCTCGAACGCGGAGATGCGGGAGGCCAGGCCCAGGCTGGATTCGATGCCCCTGTCGTTGTAGTCGTAGGAGCACTTCACGAACTTCTTGGCCGCCTCGGTGTTCTTGGTGGCCTTCGGCACCGTGAGGTACCAGGGGCCCGGAACGCCGCCGACGCCGGCGGAACCGGCGATCATGGGGGCTGCGCCCACCTTGCCCGCCACCGGGGAGTCTTTGGGAATCTGCCGGTAGGCGTGGGCCCAGAACCTGGTCATGGCGGTCTGGCCTTGGTTGAACAGGTTCTGGGCTGCAGCCCAGTCCACCTGCGCTGCGCCGGACGGAGCGTACTTGGCGAGGCCCACGTAGAAGTCAAGGGCTTCCTTATGCGCGGCGTTGTCAATGACCACCTTGTCGCCGTCCAGAACCATGGGCGAGCCGGCCTGCAGGACGTGGGCCAGCCATTCGGTTTCCACGCCGCCCTTGACATCCGTACCGTACATGCCGTCCTTGGTGAAGAACTCGGAGATGTCCTGGTACTGCTTCCACGTGGTGGGGGCAGCCAGCTCATAGCCGTACCTTGTCTGGAAGTCGGCCTTATTCTTGGCGTCCTCGAACAGGTCCTTGCGGTACAGGATAATTTCGGCGTTGGTCCAGGCGGGCAGGCCCACGAAGTGCCCGTCGACGTTGGCTTCCTTGACCAGGGCCGGGAAGATGTCCTTTTTCGCCTCGTCAGTGAAGATCTCGTCAATGGGCTGGAGGGCGTCCTTGAAGCTGGGCAGCCACACGGAGTCCAGGGCGGCCACGTCGAAGGAGACGTTGCCGGAGGAGAATTCGCTGGAAAGCCGGTTGAACATGCCGTCGTAGGGCAGTTCAACGAAGTTGACGTCTACGCCGGCGTCCTTCTTGCATTGTGCGGCGACGCCGGTCAGTTCGGCGTGGCCGCCGGCTTCGACCAGGACGTTGACGGTGTTGGTTCCGGCAGTTCCTGTAGACGGGGCCGGGCCACCTGCGCCGCAGGCCGAGGCGGCCAGTGCGACGGCGGTGCAGATGCCGCCGATGGCGAGCCTGCCGATGAATTTACGAGTGGACATCGCTGTCGACTCACTTTCTCTTGAACGGAATGGTGAGAGTGACTTGGACTGAAAAATCGTTTTGCCAAAACGACTTGGCATCCACGATAGGACTGGGCAGGTTCAGGTGTCAAGGGTCGCTGCTTTGCCAAAAACCGTGGGACATTTTGGCGTTGACAGCTGTTGCTCCGCCCTCCTAGCCTCAATGTATCCGGCCAACCAAATCGTTTTGGCACCACTTGGGACTCCCGACTCCATGGCGGTCGGGACATCTTCCACGCGTATGCGGAGTTCTCGTTGAAACCTGCCGCCCTGTGCTGCGAAAACCGATGCTTTGCGGTCCCGGATAGCCCACACATTCCACAGTGCATTGAGGAGACAAGCGTTGACTGACAAAAATTCGCTGATGATGGACCCGAGCCGACGCAGACTATTAGGCGCTGGCGCTGTTGCCACGCTTACCGGAGCGCTGGCTCTTGGCGCTGCAGCACCGGCGCAGGCCGCGGACAGCACGGAAGAAACAAACAGATACGACGTCACGTCCTGGAAGATCAAGGGCCGGCCCGAGGTGACGGCCCAGATAGACATTGGTGCGGTGATCAATGACATCATCGCGGACGTCAAAAAGCGCCAGACCACGGCAGACGCCCGGCCGGGCGCCGTCATCACCATCCCCCCGGGCGACTACGACCTTCGGACTCAAGTCGTCGTGGACGTCAGCTATCTGACCATTGCAGGCTTTGGCCACGGGTTCTTCTCCCGCAGCATAAAGGACAATGTGGACACGTCCGGCTGGCTCGAACTGCAGCCCGGCGGCAGCCACATCCGTGTCCTTACTCCTTCAACAGCTCCGCAGGCCTTCCTGGTACGTCGGGCGGGGAGCCCCCGCCTGTCCGGAGTTGTTTTCCGCGACTTCTGCCTTGATGGCGTGGAGTTCCCGCCAGACGGCAACAGCTACCGAAACGGCAGAACCGGCATTGAAGTCGCCTCAGACAACGACTCCTTCCACATCACCGGCATGGGTTTTGTGTATCTCGAACACGCACTCATAGTCCGTGGCGCCGACGCCCTGCGTGTCCACGAAAACATGATCGCCGAATGCGGCAACTGCGTAGAACTCACCGGCGCCGGACAGGCGACGATCGTCAGCAACAACCTCATGGGGGCCGGGCCGGAGGGGGCCACCCTGCTGGCGGAGAATCACGAAGGTCTTCTCATCACCGGTAACAACCTGTTCCCCCGGGGCAGGAGCCTGGTCGAGCTGACCGGCTGCAACAGATGCTCGGTGACCTCGAACAGGTTCCAGGGTTTCTTCCCCGGCATAATGCGCCTCATTAACAACTGCAAGGAAAACCTGATCACTGGCAACCACTTCCGGCGCGGTATGGAAGGCTTCCCGCCGTTCCTCGGAACATCCAACGGCCTGGACGATCTTTACGGCGTGGTTCACATCGCGGGAGACAACAACTTTTTCGCCAACAACCTCATCGCTTACGACGTCTCGCCCGACAGGATCGTACCGCCGAACGCCCAGCCGACAATGATCCTCATCGCCGGGGGTGACAGCAACGTAGTGGCCACCAACCATGTTGTGAGCAACGTCGAAACACAGCACGTCGTTTTGGATGCTTCCACAGTCCGATCAAAAGTGCTTGACAGCGGCCCCGCTTCAAAGGTCACTTCCTACAGCGCCGATACAGCCATAAGGCCAACCCCCTAGGCCCGGAAAGCAAGATAGCCGTCTTCACTGCCAGTTGCCCGGCAGTGAAGACGGCTCAAGCCATGAAGCTCGACAACGCTCACGGAACCCCGCGACCGTTACCACGCCATTTACACCGGGACGGCGCACCCCTCCTCCTGTGGTTCATCTTCGTCCAACCCAGGGAAGATTTTTTATTAGTGTCTTGCGCTGGGGATGCAAGTTCCAGAACATCATGTGTGCCTTATCCCATCGCTTGACGCGGTAGGTACCTGGCACCCAGGCCGGGAACAAGGGCGATTCATTCCCACATTGACATTTAGCCCATAGCTTTCGACTTAAAAGCGCCGCTCTTCGAATCGCCGGGCATTATGTTTGAACTCAAACCAGGCGACGCGAGGTGCAGCCAAAGTACTGCGCCTTACGCTGCCGCGGGGAACACCCCTGCCCCTGCCAGTCCGGAACGCGGATTGGTTCCGACCAGGCCGCAAATCCAGCGGCCCAGTTCCGTTGCTTTGTGCACGTCGATGCCTGTCGGGAAGCCTGCACGCCCGAGCATCCACGCGAGATCCTCCGTGGAGATATTTCCGGCTGCGCCGGGAGCGAAGGGGCATCCTCCGAGACCACCGACGCTACTGTCGAAGACATCGACACCCGATGCCATCGCCGCATAAGTATTGGCCAGCGCCGTGTGGCGGGTCTCGTGAAGGTGGGCCCTCAACTGCAGGTCGGTTTCCTCGCGCAGCGTGGCGAAAGTCTCGCCCACCTGCCACGGGACGGCGCAACCAATCGTGTCGGCCAACGCGACTTCAGCCAGGTTCGCGCGGCCAATTGCACTGCGGACGACCTCGAGGGTCTGCTCGATCGGGACGTCTCCCTGGTAGGGGCAGCCAAAAGCGACAGCTGCGGTGACGCTGAGTGGAATGGATGCGGCGGCAGCGATGTCCGACACTTCCTCCAGAGCCCTAAGCGCTGCAGCAACTGTGGTGTTCTGGTTGGCTGAGGCGAATGCGTCGGTCACCGGCAGTACATAGTTCATCTCGTCCACCCCGGCATCGACAGCCCGGAGGGCACCCCTGGTGTTCAGCACCAGGCCGATATAGCTCACGGCGTCGGTGCGCGGGACCGACGCCATCACGGCGTCGGCATCAGCCATCTGGGGTACGGCTTTGGGATTCACAAAGCTGACGGCTTCGATCCGCCGCGCACCCATCCGGATCAGCTCTTCGATGAGCCGGACCTTATCTTCCGTGCTCACGGGGGTCTTCTCGTTCTGCAGCCCGTCGCGCGGGCTGACGTCCACGATCGAGACCGGCCTGGTTCCGTGGGCAAACGCCATCAGATTGCTCCTTCGCTACGTGCATTCTGAAACTCTTCTTCGGTGAGGTTCAGGAGGCCCTGGTACACATCGGCATTGTGGGATCCATGCACCAAAGGCCCGTTCCAGCTAATCCGGCCGGCGGAGCGCGTGAGCTTGGGAACGATTCCCGGCTGGACCACGGCGCCCAGCTCGTCGTCAGCCACTTCCACGAGCATGTCCCTGGCTTTGAGCTGCGGATCCTCGAAGATATCTTCAACGGTACTCACGGTGCTGTTCGGAACAGCGTGTTTATCGAGCAGGCTGACCAGCTCGCCGGCGGAGTAGTGCACCGCCCAATCGGCGATGATGCTTTCAAGCTCCTCCTGGTTGCGGCCCCGCTGCGCATGATCACGGTATTTCGGGTCCTCCGCGAGCCCGGGCATGCCCATCGCTGTGGCCAGGCGCACGAAGACCGAATCCTGGTTGGCCGCTATGACAACCCACTTGCCGTCGCTGGAGCGGAAGATGTTCGACGGCGCGATCCCCTTCAGTCCCGAGCCGCTGGGTCCGGGAACAATACCGGTGGCGGCGTAGTCCGGCACCGCGCTCTCCAGTAGTGAAAAGCACGCCTCAACGAGCGACACATCGACCACCTGGCCGGTCCCCCCGCGGGCATCCCGCCAGTACAACGCCAGCAGGATCCCCTGCAGGGCATACAGCGAGCCGAGGCTGTCCCCCAGTGAAATACCTGTGCGGGGTGGCGGCTGGTCGGGATAGCCGTTCAGGTGCCGCAATCCGCTCCGCGCTTCGGCGACGGAGGCATAACCCGGCTTTGACGCTTCCGGACCAGTCTGTCCATATCCCGAGACCCGGGCGATGATGAGGCCGGGATTGATCTTCCACAGCTCTTCAGGGCCGAGGCCAAGCTTTTCCATAGTGCCCGGGCGGAAGTTCTCGAGGATGACGTCGGCGTCCTTGCAGAGCTCAAGAAAGAGCTCCCGGCCGCGGGGGGCTTTCAGGTCCATAGTGACGCACTTTTTGCCGCGGGACTGCACCGACCACCACAGGGTGTGGTCATTAACGCGCGCGCGGCCCCATTCGCGCATGGGATCCGGCCTGTTTGGGGATTCGACCTTGATGACTTCGGCACCGAAGTCTGCCATCTGCCGTCCCGCGAAAGGGCCGGCGATCAGGGATCCCAGTTCGAGGACGCGCACGCCGGACAGAGGACCCGCACCATCGCCCGCGATTTTGGGCCTGCCTGCGACGGCTGGTGGCGTTTCTTCAGCGATCCCGTGGCCGGCCCCGTCCTCTGCGTCCTTGCCAAGCTTCGCTGTGCCGGTTTCGACAACCTTCATCAAATCTCAACTCCTGATTCCTGATGCGGACCCAGTGGGCGACGTACACACGGACGGAGGTTCATGAGCTCCCCGTCGTACAGGAACCAGTATGCACTCCTGTCCTCATATTGTGAACATGAAATCACGATATGGGCTCCACCTCGGAGGGAAGGCTTCCGCCGATCAGCCGGGTACCTTCAGCTGCCGCGGCGATGACCGGCTCTATCCAGGAAGCACACACGTCGTAAGGCATCCTCATGGTGGGCCCCATGACGGTGAGTGCACCGTAGAGCTCAGCCTGCGGGCCGAAGATCGGAACAGACAAGCCGCTGGCCCCGGAAACCCGCTCCCCGGTAGTGATGGCAAAACCGTCCGCACGAGTCTTCGAGACGGCGGCATCAAGGCTTGCTGCGTCCGTGATGGTCTGGTCGGTGATGGACCGGAGCCCTGACCCGTAGACCTTCTCCGCCAGGTCGGGGTTCCAGGCGAGCAATACGCGGCCCGCCGAACCGGCGTGGAGCGGCATGATATCGCCGACCTCGACCGCCCTTCGAAGAACCCGTCGGGTCTCGGCCAACGCGACGCAAACCCTGCTTCCCTGCGATTCCCTGAAGATGCAGACCGTCTCGCCCAGCTCATCCCGCAATCGCCGTATTACCGGTGTCAGCAATTCCAGGAAGTCCAGGCCCTGCCGGGCGGGCGCCGCCCAGTGGGTCATACGCAACCCGACCCGGAATTGGTCATCACGCCGATCGAGCATTCCCTCATGCACCATATTCGCGACCAGGCGCTGCACCGTGGAGTGCGGCAACCCGGTCTCCGCGCGTATTTCGGCGAGGCTCAATTCTGGCCGCACCAGGGAGAAGGCATCAAGGATGGCCGTGATCTTCTTCAGCACCAGCAACGGGGCGGCGGCGTTTTCGGTTGCGCTCATGGCTCGATTCCAGGTTCCTTCTTCTCGGTCAGGGCGGGGTGGCGCCTATTTGAAGCCCCCTTGTAGTGTGACAGACGTTACTGTTAGCGTAGTGCCCACTATATGGCCAACAACTCACAATGTGGTTAGCGGGAGAATAGCAATGACGCAGCCCTCACAGCCTGAATCATCGAATTTTGCGGTTGAGCTCAACGGATGCACCAAGGAGTTTGCAACTCCCGGCGGTGGATCGTACTTCGCTGTCCGGGACATCGACCTCAAGGTGGAGCCCGGACGGTTTGTCTCCATCGTTGGGCCGACGGGATCGGGTAAGTCCACGATCCTCAACATGGCAGCGGGACTCCTGAATCCTTCCTCGGGCACTGTCCACAGCTTCGGTGAGCCCGTACATGGGGTGAACCGCCGCGCCTCCTACATGTTCCAGCAGGACGCCCTGCTGCCTTGGAAGTCGGTCATCGACAACGTCAGCCTCGGTCTCACGATGGCCGGGGTCTCCAAGGCCGAGGCCTACGACGAGTCACGCCGCTGGCTCGAGAAGGTGGGATTGAAGAACTTCGCTGACCGGTACCCCCACCAGCTCTCCGGCGGCATGCGCAAGCGCACCGCAGTCGCCCAGGCCTGGATCGTCAACCCCGACATCCTGCTGATGGATGAGCCTTTCTCCGCGCTCGACGTACAGACCCGTCAGATCATGGAGAACGAACTCCTCCAGCTCTGGCAGGAATCGGACAAGGCCGTCGTGTTCATCACCCACGACCTGGACGAGGCAATTGCCCTGTCCGACGAGGTGGTCATCCTCGGGGCCGGGCCGGGAAGCACCGTCGTCGGCAGCTACGAGATCGATATCCCCCGCCCCCGTGACCTCCTGGACATCCGGGACGATCCCAAGTTCGTCGAGCTCCACAGAGAAATCTGGGGGCGCCTCAAGGTTGAGGTATCCAAGACCTACGAATCAGCGCGGGAAGAGGAAGAGAGCGACGCAGCATGACGGTGGCACCAGTTTCCAAGAAGACACAGCGCTTTCCCCTCCGGAAGGAGCGGGGTCCGGCGATGGTTGAGCGCCCCCGGCGCAAACGGGGTGAAGCGTCCAACTTCTCCATCCGGATGGGACAACTGGCCCTCGCCGTCATTGTCCTCGGTGCGTGGGAATTGTTGGGACGCGTTGGCGTTATCGACCCATTCTTCTTCCCCCTCCCCTCCGACATCCTGATGACGGTATGGGTCTGGATCTCCAGCGGCTTCGTCTTCCCGCACCTGTGGATCACCCTGCAGGAATCGATCCTCGCCTTCCTGACGGGCGCGGCGGCCGGCCTGGTCCTGGGCTTCCTCCTGGCGAGGGTCCGTTTCCTGGAGCGGCTCCTGGACCCGTTCCTGCAGATGTTCAATGCCCTTCCCCGCGTGGTGCTGGCCCCGATCTTCCTGCTGTGGTTCGGCCTGGGGATCTGGTCAAAGGTCGCCTTCGGTTTCACCTTGGTGTTCTTCATCGTCTTCTTCAACACCCTCGAGGGCGTCAAGAGCGTGGACCGGGTCCTCGTGGACAACGCACGCATGCTGGGGGCGTCGGAGAAGCAGCTCCTCCGCCACGTCTTCATCCCCAGCGCCCTGACCTGGATCTTCTCCAGCCTGCATATCAGCGTAGGTTTTGCCATCACCGGCGCAGTGGTGGGTGAATACCTCGGAGCTTCCGCCGGTGTGGGCTACGCCATAGCCCAGGCCCAGGGTGTCTTCGATACCAAGGGAGTCTTCGCCGGCATGTTCATCCTGATGTTCGTGGTCCTGATCATCGACCTCCTCGTCAACCGCCTCGAACGGCACCTCCTCAGGTGGCGCCCGGCCCGGTCCTCGTAACTATTACCATCACCGCCTGAAAGGGAACTGTCATGACCCATAAAGAAACCCGGCGCCGTAGGCTCTTCCGCCCCCTGACCCTGCTTGCCTCCGTTGCCCTGGCTCTCTCCGCCTGCGGCGCCCCTTCGGCTGCACCTCCCGGCCAGGGCGGGACCGGTGCTGCCGGCGGCGGGGAAGGCACCAAGGTGATCATCGGCGTCGGCGGCCAGACTCTCCTGACCTACCTTCCCACCACGCTGGCCCAGGAACTGGGCTACTACAAGGAAGAGGGCCTGAACGTCGAACTCCAGGACCTGCAGGGCGGCTCGAAAGCGCTCACTGCGATGGTGGGCGGCAGCACAAATGTCACCAGCGGATACTACGAGCACACCATCCAGATGCAGGCCAAGAACCAGCCCATCAAGGCGTTCGTCGACATGGGCGAGTCGTCGGGGCTTGCCCTCATCGTGGCGCCCAAGAATGAGGGCCAGATCAAGTCCATTGCGGACCTCAAGGGCAAGAACGTCGGAGTGACCTCACCGGGGTCCTCCACCGACATGTTCGTAAAGTTCCTGCTGGCCAAGAATGGCATGCAGCAGGCAGATGCAGCAGTTTCAGCGATCGGCGCCGGGTCCTCTGCCGTTGCCGCCGTGGAGCAGAACCAGGTGGACGCCGCAGTGATGCTCGAACCTGACATCTCCGTACTCGCAAAGCGGATGGGCCACGATCCGGTGCTGCTGGAAGACGTCCGGACCGTGGAGGGTCTGAAGGAAGTATTCGACACCGACTCCTGGCCGTCATCCTCCCTCTACGCCAAGACTGAATGGCTGGACAAGAACAAGGAAACCGCAGGCAAGCTCGCCAAGGCGATCAAGCGCACCCTCGAATTCATCGACGGCCACTCCGGCGAGGAGATTGCCGCGAAAATGCCTGAGAAGTTCGCCGGCGGAGACAAGCAGCTCTACGCCAAGGTCATTGAGGACCTGAAGAAGACGGTCAGCAAGGACGGATCCTTTACCGAGGACGGCGTTCAGGCGGTCCTGAAGACACAGCGGGTGGCCAACCCGGAGGTCGGGGATAAGGACATCAAGCTGGCGGACACCTACACGAACGAATTCCTGAAGTAGCACCAACCGGCAGAGGCACGCCATCCGCAAGAGATGGCGTGCCTCTGCCGCCATCACCGCCTTCCTGCTTGAGGAGAGCTCTGAATGCCCGAGACACTGACCCACAAAATCCTGGCCAGCCATCTCGCGTCCGGCGGCCTGACTCACGGCGCCGACATCACCATCGCCGTTGACCAGATCCTCATCGAGGACGCAACCGGGACCATGACGGCCATGCAGTTCGAAATGCTCGGCGTGGATTCCATCGCGGTGCCGCTGGCGGTCATGTACGTCGATCACAACGTCCTGCAGATCGATGAAAAGAACATGCAGGACCACCACTACCTCCGCACCTTCTCCGCCCGCTACGGGCTGCGCTACTCCCCCGCCGGGCACGGCATCTCCCACTACATCCACCTTGAGAAATTCTCCAGGCCGGGCCAGGTCCTGGTGGGCGCAGACTCCCACACCTCAACGGCGGGTGCCCTCGGCATGTTAGCCCTCGGCGCCGGCGGGCTGGAGGTCGCCGTGGCGATGGCGGGCTACGGGTTCGACTTTGTGTGCCCCGCCGTCGTGGGGGTGGAACTGACGGGCACGCTCGGACCCAATGCCGAAGGGAAGGACGTGGTGCTGGAGCTGCTGCGCCGCCATGGCGTGCGGGGCGGCCGCGGGAAGGTGTTCGAGTTCCACGGGGAGGGTGTGGCTTCCCTGTCAGTCTCGGCGCGCGCGACCATCTGCAACATGATCATCGAAACAGGTGCCGCCACAGCCATCTTTCCCTCCGATGACCAGACCCGCGCGTGGCTCCGGGCCCAGCGCCGAGAGGATCAGTTCGTCCCCCTGGCGGCCGACGCCGGCGCAGGCTACGACGACGACGAGCAGATTGATCTATCAAGCCTCGTTCCGCTCGTGGCGCTGCCCCACTCACCAGGCAACGTCCGTCCCGTGTCCGAACTGCCGCGCACTGAGGTGGTCCAGGTCTGCGTGGGTTCCTCTGTGAACAGTTCGTACGAGGACCTGGCCACTGTTGCGGCCATCCTCAAGGGACATACCGTCCATCCGTCCGTCCAGCTCACGGTGACGCCGGGATCACGCCAGATCCTGCAGACGATCATCGCCTCCGGCGTCTATGAGGATCTTATGGGGGCCGGGGCGCGGATGCTCGAGCCGGTATGCGGCCCCTGCGTGGGCATCGGGCAGGCACCCACGGAGGGTGCGCCGTCGTTGCGCACGTTCAACCGCAACTTCCCGGGCCGCAGCGGTACAGCCGAGGACTCCGTGTACCTGTGTTCGCCGTCGACCGCTGCTGCCAGCGCGCTGGAAGGCGCCATCGTCGACGCCTCCACCGTCAGCCGCAGCGAGCTCCGCCCTGCCACTCCTCCGCATCCGGAAGTCCATGACCTGCATATTGCCGGTGTCATGCCCCTTGAGGCACGTCGCAACATCGAGATCGAGCGGGGCAGCAACCTCGTCCCGCCGCCACAGCCCACACCGCTGCCGGCTGACCTGGACGCCCGGGTGCTGATCGCCGTCGGTGATGACATCTCCACTGGTGACATGGCTCCCGACGGCGCCATCGCCATGTCTGTATGGTCCAACATCGCCGTCTGCGCGCGCTTCATGTTCCGCCGCCTGGACCCCGGTTTTCACGATCGCGCCCTCGAATGGGGCGGCGGAATCATTGCGGGCGGGGAAAACTACGGGCAGGGTTCGTCGCGGGAGCATGCCGCCCTGATCCCGTTGTATTTGGGGGTCCGGGTGGTCGCTGCCCGCAGCTACGCGCGGATCCATCGCCGCAACCTCATCGCCGCCGGCATCGTGCCGCTGATCTTGCCCTCCGACGCGCAAAGCTCAACCGGGCAGCGGTGGGTCATCGAAGGGCTTGCTGTCGCCCTGGCCGATGGTCGCCGCTCCGTCACTGCCCGAGTGGACGGAGGCACCGAGTTGACGCTCGGGCTCGACTTCTCGCCGGCCGAACGTGCCGTCCTCACTGCCGGCGGCCTGCTGGCCCAGGTGCGGACCGGCGGGCGCTTCATGCTGGCCGGCGACGCCGTCGTACAGGACAACGCGGCAGTCGTTTCGCAGAGCCGATCTCCACGGTGAGGCCAGCCGCCGTCGGCCCCGTTCGAACACCGGCGCGTCGACCGGGACAGCGTGCCACAGCCATCGCGGCGCTGACAACGGTGGTGGCGGTGCTGCCGGTCTTCCTCGTCGGCGGGCTGGCTGTCCAGCTTGAGCAGGACCTGGGCATGACGGCGTCAGCACTCGGAGTCGCGGTCTCCACCTTCTGGGCTGTCTCAGCACTGCTGTCCGCCCCGGCCGGGTATGTGGCGAGCGGACTGGGGCTCCGCCGCGGAGTCCCGCTCGCCGTCGGGCTGGGCTTTGTTGCACTGGCCGGCATCGCCTTTGTCACTCCGCACTGGGCGTGGCTGATCGTCTGGCTCAGTTTCGCCGGTACCGCAAACGCCCTGATCCACCCGCTGTCCAACGGCCTGATCGTGGACCAGGTGGCGGTACGCAACCGCGCCTTCTCGTTTGGCCTCAAGCAGGCCGCCATTCCGACGGCGACGCTCACCGCCGGCCTGTCCGTCCCGCTATTCGCTCTTACCGTGGGGTGGAACTGGACCTTTGCGCTGGCAGCACTGCTGGCGGCGGCCCTGATCCCGGCGCTGCTCCGCACCCTCCCACGCACTGCCCCGTTCCAAGGGCGCTCCGGTAAAGCCGCCAGGGAACCGCTCCCCCGGAGGCTGAAACCATTCCTTTTTGCCACCGCCGTGGCCAGTGCCCTGGGAGCCGGGCAGGCCAATGTAGTGGGTGCTTTCACTGTGACCATGGCTGTGCAGGCGGGATTCGATGCCGCCGGTGCGGGCTTATTGCTGGGCGCCGCCAGTGTGGCCGGGATTCTGGCCCGCCCGCTGGTGGGTATTGCCGCGGACCGGGGGATCGGCGGCTCGATGGCCACGGTGGCCCTGATGATGGGGGCCGGGAGCCTGGGGCTGCTCGGCATGGCGTCCGGTTTCCCGATCGCCTATGCAGCCGGAGCCGTCGTCGCGTTCGGTCTGGGCTGGGGCTGGAACGGCCTGGCCCATTACGTGGTCTCACGCACGGCGCATCCATTCACCATCCGGGCCACCGGGATCACTCAGAGCGGTACCTACATCGGCGGAACGCTGGGGCCGTTGCTGTTCGGGATAGTTTTCTCCCATTTCAGTCCCGCCGTTGGATGGACGCTTGCAGCGCTGGTCGCAGGTGCCGGGGCGGCTGCCTCGCTGGTCGCGTTCCGTTTGGAGAAGCGATTGCGCACCAGCTAGTTGGTTAGGACAGGCGCGACAGCACTTCGGCGGCGAACTCCACGGTGGTGGCGGTGCCCTTCAGGTCCGGCGTCGCAGTGCCGTCCGCGAGCGTTCCCTCAAAGGCAGAGGTCAGGGACCGGGCGGCCTCCGCCTCACCGAGATGGTCGAGCATCATTGCAGCGGCCCACAGAGCGCCCACCGGGTTGGCGATACCCTTGCCTGCGATATCCGGAGCGGAGCCGTGCACGGGCTCGAACATCGACGGGTGCCGCCGCTCCGGGTTGAGGTTGGCGCTGGGTGCAATGCCGATGGACCCGGCAATACCAGCTACCAGGTCCGAAAGAATGTCCCCGAACAGGTTCGACGCAACGATGGTCCGGATACTCGTCGGCTTCATCACCAGCCGTGCCGCCAGCGCATCAATGAGCACCTTTTCGACGACGACGCCGGGGAACGCCGTGATTGTCTCCGCCACCACCTCATCCCAGAACGGCATGGTGTGGATGATGCCGTTGGACTTTGTTGCGGAGACGAGCCGGCCGCCGCGTTCGGTGGCGACGTTAGCGGCATAGCGCGCCGCCCGGGCGATACCGCGCCTGGTGAAGACGCTCTCCTGAACCGCGAACTCGCCTTCGGTTCCGGCGCCGAACCTTCCTCCGATCTGGGAATACTCGCCTTCAACGTTCTCCCGTACCACCACGATGTCCAGGTCCTCGATGCCGGGCATGGCGCCGACGATGCCGGGCAGCAACCGCATGGGCCGGAGGTTGATGTACTGGTCGAACTCCCGGCGGATAGGGATGAGGAGCCCCCAAAGAGTGACATCGTCGGGCACGTCCGGTGTCCCGACGGCTCCCAGGTAGATGCCATCACCGCTGCTCAGCTGCTCTATTCCGTCAACAGGCATCATGCGGCCCGCCTTGCGGTAAAAGTGGCTGTTCCAGTCGCGGACCCGCCACTGGACGTCGAAGCCGTAGATTCCGGCGACGGCGTCGACGCACTGCATCGCGACGTCGGTGACATCCACGCCAATGCCGTCGCCGGGAATCGCATCGATGACATAACGGCGGCTCATGCGCATCCAATCGTTCGTGGTGTTTAAAGAGCATATGCGGAGGGCCAGGCGCTCCGCCCCAACGAATCACGGCCCGGTTCAAATTAAGGGGCCGGCAATGCCACAAACCTCCGCTTGTGTCCCCCGCCCGGTAGCACGAGGATGGCGCTTGCCACCGGAGCGCGCCCCGACGCCGTCTCACGCACGGGACAAGACCGGATTGCTGAACACTCCAAACGAGTCATGGCAGCTGCCCTTTCCGTTTCCGCCCGCCTCGGGCATCGCCCTCTGGCGCATGTGGGCCGGTTCTCGAATTGACGGCTCACGCCTGAATTCCCGTTTGGGGCTCTGGCGGCCAAAGGGCAGCAGGCGTAGCGTCGATCACAAGGGCAGCCGGGCCGGTGGGCAAGGCCTGTTGGCCAGTCCGGCAGCATGGGGTTTTCCCAAGGAGGCAGGCATGGCAGGGTGGAACGCCGACACGGCGGCCGGGCCCTTAGGGGCTGGAACAGTCACATTGGTGGAGGGCTCGTCCTTCTGTATCTCCATGCCGAATGGAGACATCCATCCGGAGCATCCCCACGGCCTTTTCGTCCAGGACACCCGGTATGTTTCCACGTGGGCCCTGACGGTTAATGGGCAGCCGCTGGAGCCGCTCGCGGCCGAGGTAAAGGAGCCCTACCGTGCCCTTTTCGCAGGACGCGTCCCGCGTTCTGATGGTTATGCGGACAGTCCCCTTATTGTCGAACGGCTGCGCGAAGTGGGTGCGGGCATCCGGGAACAACTCACGGTCCGGAATTTTTCCCTGATACCCATGGAGTGCGTCATCCAGCTGGTGGTTGGGTCGGACTTTGCCGATTTGTTTGAGGTTAAGGAAGCCAGGAACCAGAGGCAATGGGAGGAGCACCGGCGCGCTGACGTTGGAGTGCTGAGAATCCACGGCCGGTGGAGGGACGTCGAAAAGGACATCGTCATCAATGCTCCCGATGCTGACGTGACCACCGACGCCATTACCTGCCGGGTCATAATCCAGCCAAGGTCGGAATGGTCCACGACTGTCATCGCCGTGCCGGCCACGGGAAAGGCCGGCCAGCCAGCCTTCAGCCACTCGGGCGGGGAGTTGTCTCCCAGCGATCGGCGCCACCGGGAATGGGTAGCCAGAATCCCGATGCTGCGGATGGGAAATCCCGCAATCGAACGGACCCTCCAGCGCAGCTACGACGACCTGGGAGCGCTGCGAATCGAGGACCCAGACCATCCGGACCGCGTGGTGGTGGCCGCCGGAGCGCCCTGGTTCATGACCATTTTCGGCCGAGATTCGCTCTGGGCCTCTGAAATGGCGCTTCCGGTGGACCCCTCCCTGGCGCTGGGCACGCTGCAGACATTGGCCGACCGCCAGGGAACCGTCGTTGATCCCGTCAGCGAAGAGGAACCTGGCAAAATCCTCCACGAAGTAAGGCTCGATGTCTCAAGCGGGCTCTCCCTGGGCGGAAAATCCACCTACTACGGCAGCGTGGACGCCACCCCTTTGTTCGTTGACGTCCTGGGGGCCGTCAGCCGCTGGGGATTTGCCAAGGAAACCATCAACGCATTGCTGCCCCATGCGGACCGGGCACTGGAATGGATCCGCGACTACGGCGACAAAGACGGCGACGGTTTCGTCGAATACCAGCGGCTCAACCCCAATGGCCTGATCAACCAAGGGTGGAAAGACTCGTGGGACGGCATAAATTTCGCCGACGGGCGGCTGGCGGAGCCGCCTATCGCGCTCTGCGAAGTCCAGGCCTATGTCTTCGCTGCATACTTGGCCCGGGCATGGATGGCATACGACGCTGGCGACTATGAGGTCGGAGACACTTACGCTGACCGCGCAGCCGTCCTGAAGAAGCGGTTCAACGAGGAGTTTTGGATACCCGAACGCGGGTACTACGCCGTCGCCCTCGACGGGAAAAAGCAAAAAGTCGACGCATGTGCCTCCAACATGGGCCATTGCCTGTGGCTAGGACTAGTGGACGAGGACAAGGCCGCGCAGGTGGCCGGGCACCTGATGTCCCCGGAGATGTTCAGTGGCTGGGGTATCCGCACGCTCGCAAGCGACATGGGCGCCTATAACCCCGCCAGCTACCACAACGGTTCCGTGTGGCCGCACGACAACGCGATCATCCAGGCGGGCCTGGTCCGGTACGGGTTCGTGGAGGAGGCACAGCGGATCTCCACGGCGCTCCTGGAAGCTGCCGACTTTTCCGGCGGCCGATTGCCGGAACTTTTCTGCGGGTTCAGCCGCGACCAGTTCACCGAACCCGTCCCCTATCCCACCGCGTGCTCGCCCCAGGCATGGGCAGCGACCTCACCGATCCTGCTGCTAACCAGCCTGATGCGCTACGACGCCCACGTCTCCCGCGGCGGAGTCTGGCTGGACCCCGTACTGCCGAAATCCTACGGCGACCTTCAGATCACCAACGCGCCGCTGGGCAGCAACCACGTCACCATCAACATCACAAACGCAGTCCCCAGCATGGAGGGCCTACCCGAAGGAATAACCTTCCACCGGGGGCACCGTCCCTGGATCACCGAGCTCGTAGAACAAGCCAGCCGAGACCGCAGAACCTGACGAATAGGGCCAGGAGGATCGACAATCCGGCTACATTTCCAGCCGAAGGTCCGGGTTGTTATGTCGGTTGTCCCATCTTTTCTCATCGTTCTGGACAGGAACGGCCGGCGTGACCGCCGGCCGTTCCTGTCCACTCTGTTCTCCTTGAATTCTGGCCGGTTATCCCTTCGGGGTCACCTGCAGCCTGTCGAAGGAGGCCTGTTTGCCGTCCTGGTCGAGGACCACGACGTCGTCGCGTCCGTTCTGGACGTCAGCCGGCAGGATGAACTCCACAGTGTTGTCCGTAGTGGGGAAAAACCAACCGATGCGCTGGCTGTGCTTGTTGAGGTAGACGTAGTACCACTGGCCGTATTCGAGGCCGTTGAGGACCACTTTCTGGCCGTTGCGGTATTTCTCCGCGGTGCCCAGATCGAACGGCGGAAGCTGTTCCTCAAGGTCCTGCACGGTCAGCGCCGGAACGGTTTCCGGGCGCGCCGGCTGCAAGTCCAGGACGGTTTCGCCGCCGGCCAGCATTGCAGAGATCTGCTGTGCACCGTTGGCGGCGGTGACCTCGAACTCCACAGCCTCCAGCCGTCCGGCGGCGATGTCGGCAGCGGTCAGGACGTAGTCGCGGGTTGTCGTTACGGTGGCGCCCACCCCCAGGCCCGGTTGGTAGATGGCAGCGTCAGGGGCACTCAGTTCCGTCAGGGAGACATTTCCGGCGTTGCCCAGGGTGTAGGTGTAGGTGACGGTGTCGCCTGCGGAGGCATACCGGTCCCCGTCGGTGTCCTTCCACTCCGTTGCTACGGTGCCCTCAAGCCGTGCATCACGGACCTTGAGGTCCACTTCCCCGCCATCAACGGCGTAGGTCCGCGCAGACTGGCCGGCAGAACTGACCTCCCACGTGGTGGCCGGAACAAAGAAGCCCTGCTCGGCTTCCGCCGCGGTGACTTCATGCCGCGGGGTGGTGCAGGCGTAGCTCTGGCCGGCGGGCAGCACACCGTAGCGGCAGTTGCCGGGGCCTTCAGGGACAAAGGGGCTGAAATTTCCGGCCGTGGGAACGACCTTCTCCGTCAGCGGGCTGGTGTTGGTCACATTGAATGTGTAGGGAAAGGCTTCCCCGGCGGTGTAGGGCTGGGTGGCCAGGTCACGGCCGGCATCGTTCCGGGCGCCGCTGATGTCCGCTGCAACCAGTCCGTCCCGTAACGCAACGGCCGCACCGGTAAACGTGACCGTCTTGGTGAGGGATGGCGTCGAGCTGGCCGTGATGGTGAAGCTCGCCTGGGGAACAAAGTAGCCGCGTGCGATGTCCTCGGCCGTCAACGTGTGCTTTGCCGTGGTGCAGTTGTAGCTTGAACCGGCGGCAAGGTTGTTGTACCGGCAGTTCGGAGCCGACGGCGGAAGGAAGCCGGCGTCGAAGGTGCCGGATACGGGCACCGAGTTCGCCGTGACGTTGGCCGTGCTCCTGACGTTGAACGAGTAGCCCAGCGCCTCGCCCTCACGGTAAGGGTTGGCGATGACGTCCCTGGCAGGTGCGGATCCTGTGACGGAGAGGCCTACCTGCGGCGCCACCGGAACGGTGGCCGTGAAGGTGTGCTGCGAGACCCGGCCGTCCGACGTCGTAAAGGCCGCGTTGAGGTTTTGCGGACCGCTGGCGCTGGTTGAGGCGGTCAGGTCGACGTTGACGGTCACCGAGGCGCCGGGCGCGACGTCGGGCACGGGAACCGTGGAGGCGGACCAGCCGCTGGGGGTATAGACCGTGGCGTTCGCGCCCGAGAGCGTGGCGGCTTCCTGGTTGGTGATGGTGACAGGGACCTGCTGGGTGGCACCGGGTGCGGTGGTGACAGCCGGCACTGACAGCGGAGCGCAGGCGTAGTTCAACCACGCGTCGTCGAACCTGGAGAACGTGATGTTGTCCGTGTAGTTGCCCTCGTAAAGGACCCCGAACTGCCCGTCTTCCAGCCGGGTCACGGTGGAATAGGCGGAGAAGCCCGGACGGATGGTGCGGACCCCCGGCCAGGTCGCTCCGTCGTCACACGAAATCCTTGCCGATACGTTCTCCCGGCCGGTCTTGGAATTGGAGTTGGTGAAGATCAGTTTCCTGGCCTCAGCGGATCCTTCCGCTGCCGCAGGATACATCCGGGCGATGGCTCCGTTGTTGGCCGGGTCCGGAAGTTCCGTGTCCTGCGTTACCGGGCCGTAAGTGGCGCCGCCGTCGGTGGAGATCGCCACCTTGCGGTAGCCCTGGTTGGCGTTGTCGCGGGAGTTCAAGAGGACCCGGCCGTCCGAAAGTTCCACGGTTTTGTTTTCATCCATGCGGTCACCCACGTTGGCACCCTTGTGCCAGGTGGCCCCGTGGTCATCCGAGAAGACGCTGTAGGCCTGGATCTTATTGGTGCCGTCAGCTTGCCTGACATCCCCGGCGTACTGCTGGATCAGGCGGCCCTTGTACTGGCCGTACTTGAGCTGGATCCCCTCTCCGGAAGACGCAAAGTTGGATCGGATGTCACCTGCTGCGGGGTTCGTCTTGTTGGTGCCCGGCTTCGTGACGCTGGTAATCAGCCGCGGTTGGCTCCAGGTGACGCCGCCGTCGGAGGACTCGATCACGGCGGAGGATATGACAGTGCGGTCGGCATCGTCGTTTCCGTACTGGCTGCCGAAGAAGCCCTGGTCCTTGGAGTAGACGAAGAAGGTGAACACCTTGCCGGTCTCGGCATCAAAAATGTAGGAGGGGTCACTGTAGCCGTATTTAGGGGTGGTGGCATTGCCGGTGTGGCCCGCAGCGATGACCTGCACGGGACCCCAGGTGCGGCCGCCGTCGGTGCTGCGCCGCTGCACGATCGAGTTGGGGTTCGGGGCGTCGGCGGCGCTTCCCGGCCTGCCGTCCCAGGAGGCCAGGACAACACCGTTTCCCAGGTATGTCATGGCCGGGATCCGGTAGAAGAAGTTGCTGGCGGTCCGGTCTGCCGCCAGGTTCATTTCCGAAAAGGTCCCGGGAGGTGCCGTGGGGCTGTTCGGCGGGATGGGGGCGGCTCCGGCAGGAACGGCTCCGGCCAGCAGGGCAAGGGCCAAGGCCGCTGTTCCTGCACTCCTTGCCACCACTGCTGCGCGTCTGGTTCTTCTTTTGGTGGAACCCAAATTAGATGTCCTTTCGGGGTGCCCGCTGCATTTGCGGGCCTGGTGAGGTGACCGTCGGGAAAGGCAAAAATCGGCACCTTATACATACGACGTCCTACCACCGTATAGTGGTCGGCTTCACATTGCTAGAGTTAAGGGGTGACGTCCTACATCTTCCCTCATGTCCCCCGACTCCCAGATGCCGTCCCGGCCGTGGAGCACGTCCTCGCCACCCGCGGCACCGGCGGCTACCGGCAGTACCGCATCCCGGCCCTCGCCGTCACCGCACAAGGAACCCTGCTGGCCGCCTACGATGGCCGGCCCAACCTTGATGACCTGCCAAGCCCCATTGACCTGCTGCTCCGCCGCAGCACGGACAGCGGCCGTACATGGGGCAAGCAGGCCGTGGTCCGCACGGGAAAAGGCCTCGAGGGTTTCGGGGATCCGAGCCTGCTGGTGGACATGGAAACGCAGCGCATCTTTCTCTTCCATGCGGCGGGCACCCGGGCGGGATTCTTCGAAGCCACCGCGGGCCACGATCCGGACGATGAGTACGTCCAGCACTGCGATCTCAGCTTCTCCGACGACGACGGCCTGACCTGGCAGCACCGCAGGATCACCAGCCAACTGAAGAGCAGTGCTGACCGCCCGGTCACGGGAATCTTTGCTGCTGCCGGCCAGGGCATCCAAATCCATTCAGGACCCTTTACGGGCCGGCTGGTGCAGCAGTTCGTTGTCCTCTGCGAGGGCACCATCATGGCCGCCTCCGCGTACAGCGATGACCACGGAGACTCCTGGACCCTCGGCCAGCCTGTTGGTGAGTGTACGCACGGCTTCAGCCCCAACGAAAACAAGGTGGTTGCACTGGCGGACGGCCGCCTCCTGCTGCACAGCCGCGGCACGCCGCGCCGCCTGGCAGCAACATCAGACGACGGCGGGGCCACCTGGAGTGCGCTTAGTCCCGTTGAGGAGCTTCCGGATCCGAGCGACAACGGTTCCCTTGTCCGTTTCGACGGCCTGCCCAATGTGGCCGGCCGGGCGGACGGCGCCACCGACTCGTGGCTGCTGGCCACCAACAACCACGACACGGCCCTGCGGCGGAACACTGTACTCAGCCTGTCCCCGGACAACGGCCGCACCTGGCCAACGAAACTGGTCCTGTGCCCGGGAAGCTCCGCGTACTCGACGGCAGCGCGTCTCCCCGACGGCAATATCGGCGTCCTGTATGAGCGGCAGGGTTACCGGGAAATCGTATTCGCCTCCGTGCCGCCGGAGCAGCTCACGCAACAACGTGCTGCGCCTCCCGAGACTGCGCCGGGGGAGGAACCTGGACTGGCATTCGATATGGAACTCCGTTCCATCACCCCCGGACGCCCGGCCGCCTGGCTCAACGCGGGTGATTTCCACGTCATGCCTGCCAATACGGGAGGCTGGAACGTCCATACCTGGAAGGAGATCGGCCAGGGCTACTCCGACGAATCAGCGCAAGTTATCGGCACCCGGGAGGCACAGGACCTGAACTACGGCCCTGTCACACCCGGTTACAGGGCCGGTGACATCCTGGCTTTCACCGGCAGGGCACGCAATCGCAGCACTCTCCCAGTGACCGAGATGCGCCTGGACGGCCCGGGCGCGAATGCGTTCCCCGCTGCGGATCTCCTGCCCGGGGCGGAAGCGCTCTACTTCACTCCCACGCACACCGTGACCGAAGCCGAGGTAGAGCGAGGGTCCGTAGAAGTGGCGTACACGGTCGAGGGAGTCGTGGGCGGTTCCCGCCACCGCACGTCCCGGACCTTTCATTTCGATACTGCAACAGGGGCGGTCCGCGTCGAACACAGGCCTTGGTCGTGACCGGCTTCCGGCCGGACCGTCACTGATCTGCAGTTACGGCACTCCATCCCGGTCAGATCGGCGCCTCCACCAGATCGCACATCTGCCGCAGGCGCCCTGCCCTGTCGCCGGCCGACAGGCCATGCTGGGGAAGCCCGATCTTGAAGCCTGAGATGGCTACCGGCCCCGCCGCCGCCAGGCAGCGCTGGACCTCGGCGCGGTTCAGCAGCGAGCTCGGCGGGGCACCATCAACCTCAAGAGCAGGGAGGTGGGCATCAATCCATGGGTATCCGAACTCTGTTGGCTCCGGGGAGCATCCGGAAAACATAATCCCCGCGAGGACGCCTGCTTCCCGGGCAAGCAGCAAATGCTCAACTGCGGTGCCGGTGTCCCCTGATTCAATGACCGACCGCGCCCAATTGACCAGGACTCCAACCTGATCCCACCCCTGGCCCTGGAGCGAGGCGACGACATTGACCTCCTCAGCGAATGTCAGAAAGCCCT
This sequence comes from Pseudarthrobacter sp. CC4, assembly GCF_048957775.1. Taxonomy (NCBI): domain Bacteria; kingdom Bacillati; phylum Actinomycetota; class Actinomycetes; order Micrococcales; family Micrococcaceae; genus Pseudarthrobacter; species Pseudarthrobacter sp. CC4. The sequence continues at coordinate 81,091 of NZ_JARCCZ010000024.1, forward strand.
TCTCCGGCCTACTCCCCCGCCGCGGAGCGTCGCAGTGCTCCACGAGCACACGCGTGCTGCCCCATTCCCAGTCGAGTACTTCCTTAAGGGACTCCTCAAACAAGCGGGACGAGGAATGCAGGGGCGGCGCAGAGTGCAGCTCAATCGCCTCCACCTTGTGCCCCTCGCCCGCGAGGCGGGAGGCATAATCCCGCACGCCTGAAACAAACTGCAGCGCCGCCCTCCGCCCTTCATCGTCCCTGGAGGCCAAGCCGAAAGTGGGGGCCTGGCTCACTCGCTTCATGGTGCCGGGAATTGCGGTCACTACGGCCGACCACCCCTCGGGAGCCCCCGCCGGCCACGGGCTTCCGCCATGGGGGCCGTAGGGCAGCTCCAATCCCCGGATTGAAGGGATACAGCCCAACTCCTGGTAGAAGCGCTGCGGCAGGTCTTCCGGCTGGGCAGGATAGGCACCAACGATGAGGGACGACATTTGGACTCCGTTGTGGATGGCGAACGCACTTGACGATGCGCTGTGATGGGACTTACAGTTTTATCACGAGCTCGGACGTCCTACATCCGATAAACCCTCTGGAATCGCGAGGCCCACATGAACATCTCCTCCAAGAACCTGCCGCTGGTCAATGACGCCAGCCGCCGGAACTTCCTCAAGCTGACTGGCGCCATGGGCGTCGCCGCGGCTTTCACCGCTTCAGTGGCTGCGTGCGGCAGCCCGGCAGTCACAACCACCGGCGGAGGCGCCGCAAGCGCCGCCGCGATCAACAAGGACCTCATCATTGAGGCGGGCATCTCCTACGCACTCTCCACCGGTTTTGATCCCCTGAGTTCCTCCGGAGCCACGCCCATGGCCGCGAACCTGCACATCTTTGAAGGCCTCGTGGAGCTGCATCCGGCCACCCGCGAGCCGTACAACGCCCTGGCAGCCGCGGACCCCAAGAAGGTCAACGACACCACGTACCAGGTGACCATCCGCGATGGTGCCAAGTTTCACGACGGATCCCCCGTCACCACCGAGGACGTCGCTTTCTCGTTCACCCGCGTCATGGACCCGGCAAACAAGTCCCTGTTCTCGCAGTTCATCCCGTTCATCCAGGATGTAAAGCCCGTCGACGCAAAGACGGTGGAGTTCACCCTGAAGTACGCCTTCCCCGGGTTCGGCCCCCGCATCTCCGTGGTGAAGATCGTCCCCAAGGCACTCGCCAGCGACCTGAAGGCCTTTGATGCCAAGCCGGTGGGCTCCGGTCCCTACAAGCTCATCTCCGCCGTCAAGGACGACAAGATCGTTTTCGAGGCGTTCGCCGACTATAACGGCCCCAAGCCTGCGCTGGCCAAGGGCATGACCTGGCACCTGCTCTCCGACGCCGCTGCCCGCGTCACCGCCGTGCAGTCCGGCCGTGTCCAGGCCATCGAGGACGTCCCCTACCTGGACGTGGAAGGACTCAAGTCCAAGGTCAAGGTTGAATCCGTCCAGTCCTTTGGCCTGATGTTCCTGATGTTCAACTGCGCCAAAGCCCCCTTCAACAACAAGCTCGTCCGCCAGGCGCTGCACTACGGGCTGGACAAAGACGCCATCATCAAGAAGGCCCTCTTCGGCAACGCCAAGCCGGCCAGTTCCTACTTCCAGGAAGGCCACCCGGACTACGTCAAGGCCAAGAACGTCTATGGCTACGATGCCGGTAAAGCTGAACAGCTGCTCAAGGAAGCCGGCGTCACCAGCCTTGAGTTCGAACTGCTCACCACGGACACCGCCTGGGTCAAGGATGTCGCGCCGCTGATCCTCGAGTCCTGGAACAAGATCCCGGGCGTGAAGGTCACAGTGAAGAGCATCCAGTCCGGCGCGCTGTACGCGGACCGCGTTGGCGCCGGTGACTACTCCGTCGTCGCGGCTCCGGGCGATCCGTCAGTCTTCGGTAATGACGCGGACCTGCTCCTGAGCTGGTTCTACTCGGGCGCTACCTGGATGGAAAAGCGTGCCTACTGGACCGCGCCTGAACGCGCCAAACTGCAGGAACTCATGAATAAGGGTTCGCAGGCAGCTGCGGCAGATGCCAAGAAGATCACCGGCGAAATTGTGGACCTCGTCTCAGAGGAACTTCCCCTCTACCCGATCTTCCACCGCCAACTGCCCAGTGCGTGGGACGACAAGAAGCTCAACGGCTTCAAGCCGCTGCCCACCACTGGCATGTCGTTCATCGACGTCGGCCGCACGTCCTAGGCAGCCCCTTGCGTTGCGAGGCCGGCCCCGCGCACCTGATCCCCTCGGGAGCAGCCAGGGCAGGCCTCGCAACCTATTGAACTGCAGCATCCAAACACACCGGAGAATAAATTGGTCACGATATTGCGCCTGCTGGGCCGCAGGCTCGCAGCATTGCCATTGATGATCCTGGGCATCACCCTGCTGGTCTTCCTCGTACTGCAGGCCGCACCGGGCGATCAGGCAAGCTCGGCACTGGGCGAAGGCGCGAGCGAAGAAGCAAAGCAGCAGTACCGCCAGGAGAATGGGCTGGACGATCCGCTGGTCGTCCAATACTTCGCTTTCCTTGCAAAGCTGCTGCAATTCGACCTCGGGGTCACCACACCGCCCGCCAAGTCCGTGGCGTCGATGATCGGCTCGGCGTTCCCGCTCACGCTCCAGCTGACGTTCCTGGGCGTCATTATCGCGGTGGTCGTATCCCTGGTATTCGGAATCCTCGGCGCACTTTACCGTGATAAGTGGCCGGACCAGCTGGTCCGGGTCTTCTCCATAGCCGCCATCGCCACACCGTCGTTCTGGCTGGGCATCCTGCTCATCCAGTGGTTCGCCTTGGGCTCCAGTCCCCTGTTCCCCTCAGGCGGAATTGCGACGCCGGAATCAGGTTTTGGCGGATGGCTGAACTCCATGGCCCTCCCGGCCCTCGCCCTCGGCATTCCCGTCTCGGCATCACTGATCCGCGTGGTCCGCACCTCAATGGTGGAGGAACTGGACCGGGACTACGTGCGCACAGCCATCGGCAACGGTGTTCCCTACCGCGAGGTGGTCTCCCGGAACGTGCTGCGCAACGCACTGGTGACTCCGGTGACCGTGCTGGGACTCCGCGTTGGCTACCTGCTGGGCGGCGCCGTCGTGATTGAAATGATTTTTGCCCTGCCCGGCATGGGCCAGCTCATCCTGAACGGCATCACCAACCTGGACGTCAACCTCGTCCAGGGCGTGGTGCTCACCATCTCCGTCACCTTCGTTCTGGTGAACATCGTGGTGGATCTCCTGTACTTGCTCATCAACCCCCGAATCAGGACGGTATAGCCCATGCGCAGCAAACTCGCTGAACGGCTGAGCGCCCCGGGCCTCCGGTTCAAAGCCCTGCCCTGGGGCTCCCGCATCGCCCTCCTCTTCCTCATCGCGGTCGTCCTGGCCGCCATCCTCGCGCCGGTCCTCGCCCCGCACGATCCGCTTGAGACCTTCATCCCGGCCACCCCGCCCGGCGCCGAGCACTTCTTCGGCACCGACCGGCTGGGACGCGACATCTTTTCCCGCCTGCTCTTCGGCGCCCAGTCCTCGCTGCTGATCGGCCTCGGCGCCGTTGGCCTGGCCATCCTGGTGGGCGCCCTGCTGGGCTCCTTCGCAGCGACGTCCAGCAAGGCCGTGAACGAACTGATCATGCGCCTCATGGACATCCTGATGGCCTTCCCCGGCATCGCCCTGGCGGCGGTACTGCTGGCAGCGTTCGGCAACTCGGTTCCCACCATCATCATTGCGATCGCCATCATCTACACCCCGCAACTGGCCCGCGTGGTCCGCGCCAACGTGCTGTCCCAGTACGGCGAGGACTACGTCCGCGCCGAACGCGTCATCGGCGCCGGCCGGTTCTACATCCTCCTCAAGCACATCGTCCGCAACACGGCCGCCCCCGTGCTGGTGTTCGCCACGGTCATGGTGGCCGACGCCATCATCCTCGAAGCGTCGCTCTCCTTCCTGGGCGCCGGCGTGCAGGACCCTGCGCCATCGTGGGGCAACGTGATCTCCTATGGACGCAACCTCGTCCTGTCCGGCGGCTGGTGGGCCACCACCTTCGCCGGCGCCACCATCCTGCTCACAGTGCTCTCGCTGAACATCCTCGCGGAGGGCCTTACCGACGCCATGGTGAACCCCAGGCTGCGCAAGGCGGCGGCCGTAAAGGACGACGACGGAACGGCCGCGGCTGCGTCCGCGGCAGCGCCGGCTCCAGCCGTCGACACCGAAGTGGCTACCTCCGTGGCGCAGTCCTCCGTCGTCGAAGAGCATGAGCTCGACGGCGTCCGGGCATCGCACGGCGACGTCCTCACCGAGGAGCACTACAGCCAGGCCGCCGTCCTGTCCGACCCGAAGCTTGCTGCGGCGAACCCGCACCTGCTGTTGGACAAGGAACTGGAACTGCTGGCCGCCATCGAAGCCAGGCGCACCGACAGGCTCCCCCAAGTGGAACCGGACGCCCGCAACGTGCTGGAAGTGCGGAACCTTTCCATCAGGTTCCCGGCCCGCTTTGGTGACATCGCAATCGTGGACAACGTCTCGTTCACAGTCCGCGAAGGCGAGACCATGGGCCTGGTGGGCGAGTCGGGCTGCGGCAAGTCCATCACGTCCCTGGCGGTCATGGGGCTTCTGCCCAAAACGGCAGAGGTCACCGGGTCCATCAAGTTCGACGGCAAGGAACTGCTGGATCCCGCCACGAAGCACAGCAGCATCAAGGCCTATGAAGGCCTCCGTGGTGAACAGATCGCCATGGTCTACCAGGACGCCCTGAGCTCCCTCAACCCGTCCATGAAGATCAAGGACCAGATGGAGCAGCTGACCAGGCGCGGCGGCCGCAAGACCCCCGCCGAGCTGCTGGAAATGGTCAAGCTCGATCCGGTACGGACCCTGGCCAGCTACCCGCACGAGCTTTCCGGCGGGCAGCGCCAGCGCGTGCTGATCGCCATGGCCCTGTCGCGCTCCCCCAAGATCGTGGTGGCCGATGAACCCACCACCGCCCTGGATGTGACCGTCCAGAAACAGGTGGTCGACCTGCTCAACGAGCTGCGCGAGCAGCTCGGATTCGCCATGGTGTTCGTCAGCCACGACCTCGCCCTGGTGGCGTCCCTGGCGCACCGGATCACCGTGATGTACGCCGGCCAGGTGGTGGAATCCGCCCAGGCATCCGAGCTTTTGCGCAATCCCAAACATGAGTACACCCGCGGCCTGCTCGGCGCTGTCCTCTCCATTGAGGCCGACGCCGTCCGCCTGCACCAGATCCCCGGCACCGTTCCCTCACCGCGCGACTTCGCACCGGGCGACCGCTTCGCGCCGCGTTCCCTGCGGTCCGACGCCGATCCCGACCAGAAGCTGGTCCTGACCCCGGTTGGAGCCGCGGCCGGCGGCGATGCCGACCACTACTGGGCAAGCCACCTGAAGGAGGATGCGAAATGAGTGAATCAACCGGCAAGCCGGTCATCGAACTCAAGGACGTCAAGGTCTACCACCAGGCGCGGGGCGGCAAACTCTTCCGGCCCAACATCGTCAAAGCAGTGGACGGCGTGGACTTCACCATCAGCCGCGGCGAAACCGTCGGCATCGTGGGTGAGTCCGGCTGCGGCAAGTCCACGCTCGCGTCGGTCCTTGTGGGACTCCAGCCGCCGACGTCGGGCCAGGTGCTGTTCCACGGCAAGCCCGCCATTAAGCGGAACGCCGCACTTCGCAAGGAATTCGGCCGGTCGGTGTCCGTGGTCTTCCAGGATCCGGCCACAGCACTGAACCCGCGCATGACGGTCCAGGACATCCTCACGGATCCCCTGCAGATCCACGGGATCGGCACCCCTGCTTCCCGCGCCGCAAGGGTCAAGGAACTGTTGGCGCTGGTGGGACTGCCGCAGTCCGCAGCCGAAGTGACGCCGTCGCAGGTCTCGGGCGGCCAGCGGCAGCGCGTGGCGATCGCCCGGGCACTGGCACTGGACCCGGACATCATTGTGGCCGATGAGCCCACCTCGGCACTCGACGTGTCCGTCCGTGCCCAGGTGCTGAACCTGCTCTCTGACCTGAAGACCGAACTGAACCTCGGCATGGTGTTCATCTCGCACGACATCCAGACCGTCCGGTATGTCTCCGACCGCATCTGCGTCATGTACTTCGGCAAGATCGTCGAGCAAGGCAGCGCAGCCCAGGTGTTCGACAACCCCACCAACGACTACACCAAGAAGCTCTTGGGCGCTGCCCCGAGCCTTCTCCACATCTAGATCCCCCCAATCAGCACCAATCATCGGAGAACCTACGTGTCCACCCAGTTCCAGGGCGTCATCCCGCCCGTTGTCACACCCCGCCACGCCGATGGCAGCATCGACACGGCGTCGCTGACCAACGTCACCAAGCACCTGCTCGACGGCGGGGTGGCCGGACTCTTCGTCCTTGGCTCCTCCGCCGAGGTTCCGTACATGACCAACGCCGAGCGTGAGCTGGTGGTCAGCACCATCGCCGAAGCCAACGCGTCTGCTGGAGCTGACGCCGTGCCGCTGATCGTCGGCGCAAACGAGCAGACCACCAACCGCGTCATCGAGGAAGCGAAAAAGGTCATCGACCTCGGCGCCGACGCCATCGTGGTGACCTCCATGTACTACGCGATCGGCAACGCCGCAGAAACTGAAACGCACTTCCGCGCCGTCCACGCCGCCGTCGACAAGCCGATCTTCGCCTACGATGTTCCGGTCCGCACGCACTTCAAGCTCCCCACCGACCTGCTGGTCCGGCTGGGCCGTGACGGTGTGATTGCCGGCGTCAAGGATTCCTCCGGCGACGACGTCTCCTTCCGCCAACTGCTGCTGGCGGCGAAGGACATCCCGAACTTCGACATCTTCACCGGCCACGAAGTCGTTGTCGACGGCGCCCTCCTTGGCGGTGCACAAGGCGTGGTGCCCGGCCTGGGCAACGTGGACCCGCGCGGCTACCGCAACCTCGTCGACGCCGCCCAGGCAGGCGACTGGGCAAAGGCCGCATCCGAACAGGACCGCCTCGCAGACCTCTTCGAGATTGTGTACACCCCCAGTGGCCGCGTCTCCGGCGGGGCGGCAGGCCTCGGTGCCTTCAAGACGGCCCTGCAGCTCATGGGCATCATCGAATCCAACACCATGAGCGTGCCGATGCTTTCCCTCAACGAAACCGAGACCACGGCCATCAAGGTGATCCTGGAACGCAACGGGCTGCTCTAGCACCGCCCAAGAAAGAGAGCAGATGCAGTACGCGATCGGTGTTGATCTTGGCGGCACCAAGACTGCTGCGGGCGTTGTTTCCTCCGCCGGAGAGGTCCTGTTCCCGGAGACGATTCCTACTCTGAACCGGGCCGGCAGTGATGCAATCCTCGATGCCACCGCTGGACTGGTTTCATCCCTCCTTGGCCGGGCACGGGCTGAAGGCCTGGATGTTGCAGGTGTCGGGGTAGGCTCTGCCGGGGTGATTGATGCCGGGCGCGGCGTGGTGGTGTCGGCGACGGACGCGATCTTCGGCTGGACCGGGACGGCACTCACCGGCGGGTTGGCAACGCGGCTGGGCCTGCCGCCGTCGTCCATCAAGGCCGTGAACGATGTCCACGCGCACGCCCTGGGTGAATCCTGGGCAGGTGCCGCCGCTGGAACCGCCAGTTCGCTCCTGGTGGCTTTCGGCACCGGCGTCGGCGGAAGCTTTGTGCTCTCCGGGCACCCGGTCCTGGGCCACCGGTTCGTGGGCGGCCATGTGGGCCACTTCGCGTCACCCTACGCGTACGACGGCGGCACTCCGGTTCCCTGCGTTTGCGGCGGTTCCGGCCATGTCGAGGCCATAGCCTCCGGGCCCGCCATCCACGACACCTACCTGAGGCTCGGCGGCCGGGAGGGGGAGGCGGCTGACACGCGCGCCGTTTTCGCGCTGGCGGGAGCGGGCGACACTACGGCCATCAGAGCCGTAAGGCTCGGCGCGTCTGCCGCCGGCCAGGCTGTTGGCGGACTGGCCAACGTCCTCGACCCGGCGGTGGTTGTTGTTTCCGGCGGACTCACCGATGCCGGCGCCCCCTGGTGGGAACCCATGGAGCGGGCGCTGCGGGCCGAGCTCCTCCCCGCCTTGTCCGGGCTTCCGGTCCTGCCCGCCAAGCTCGGCAACGCAGCGGCTATCGCGGGCGCTGCGCGCCTTGTCCTGCCGCACACTAACCCCTCCGAAGGAATCGACCAGTGATCCTGACTTCCGAAGCACTCGAGGCCCTGCGCGGGCACCTCATTGTGTCCTGCCAGGCCTATCCCGGGGAGCCAATGCGCGATCCCCGGACCACGGGGCAGGTAGCCGCCTCCGCGGTTATTGGAGGCGCTGGCGCCGTGCGGGTCCAGGGCCTGGCCGACGTGCAGCACACGCGTTCCGCGGTAGAGGTTCCGGTGATCGGGCTCTGGAAGGACGGCCATGACGGCGTCTTCATTACTCCCACCCTTCGGCACGCACTGGCGGTCGCCAACGCCGGCGCCCATGTGGTGGCAATCGACGGCACCCGCCGGAGCCGGCCGGACGGCCTCACCCTGGCGCAGACGGTGGCCGGTATCCATGCTGAATCCCACGCCCTCGTGATGGCGGACTGTGGTTCCTTCGACGACGCCGCGGCAGCGGTCGAAGCCGGAGCAGACCTTGTGGGCACCACGCTGTCCGGCTACACCGGCGAGCGTCCCAAAACCTCCGGCCCCGACCTGGACCTCCTTCGGCATATCGCGGGAGCGGACTTTGGGGTCCCAGTCCTCGCCGAAGGCCGCATCCATACTCCCGCCCAGGCACGGCAGGCCCTCGACGCCGGCGCCTTCGCCGTCGTCGTCGGGACAGCGATCACGCACCCGGCCACCATCGCCGGCTGGTTCGCCGAGGCCCTGAAATGACGCCGCCGGCCGCGCCGCCCGGCAACTACCTCATCTCGGGCACAGTTGTGACGGACGGGCATTCTGCCGCGAATTCCGCGGTCGCCGTAGTTGACGGCATCATCGCCTACGTGGGGCCCTTGGCCGATCTTGACCGCTCCGTCCTGCCTGAACTTGAACCGCTCGAACCTCCGGCCGGAAGCATGATCCTGCCAGGCCTGGTGGATTTGCACTGCCATGGCGCGGCCGGCGGTGACTTCCCAAGCGGCAACCTGGCCGCGGCCCGCACTGCCATAGACTTCATCCACCGCAGCGGTACCACTACCCTGCTGGCCAGCCTGGTGACCGCGCCGCGCGAAGACCTGTTGCAGGGCATGATGGCCCTACGGCTGCTTAGTGACGAGGGGCTCATCGCGGGCATACATGCCGAGGGCCCGTTCCTGTCCGACGCCCGCTGCGGGGCGCAGGACCCGCGGTTCCTGCTGGACCCCGACCTGGACCTGCTGGACGAGTTGCTGGCCGCCGCCGGCGGCCACCTGCGGACCATGACTTATGCGCCGGAACTGGCCGGCGTGGAGGCCCTGGTCCGAAAGCTTGCGGAGCACGGCGTGGTTCCGTCGCTGGGCCACACGGATTCTGACGCACGGACTGCGGCGGCTTCCCTCACCGAGGCCGCGGAACTGCTTGCCGCCTCCGGCCGCGAACCGATCTCGCGCCCCACGGTCACACACCTGTTTAACGGGATGCCTCCGCTTCACCACCGCAGCCCGGGCCCTGTTGCCGCTTGCCTACGGCTGGCCGGCGCCGGCAGGGTGGCCGTCGAACTTATCGCCGACGGCGCGCATCTTGACCCGGATACCGTTCGGATGGTTTTCGAACTGGTGGGCGCGGACAACATTGTTCTCGTGACCGATTCCATGGCCGCCACAGGCCTGCCTGACGGTGACTATCGTCTGGGGCCCGCTTCCGTCTCGGTCAGGAATTCCGAGGCGCGACTGACCGGCAACGGGTCCCTGGCCGGCGGCACCGCGACCCTCCTTGACGTTGTCCGCCGCACCATCGAAGCAGGTGTGGATCCGGCTGCCTCCGTTAAGTCAGCTACGGCCGTTCCGGCGGCCATTATCGGCCGGGCCGGAGACCTTGGGAGCCTCCGCGCGGGCCGCCGCGCCGACGTCGTTGTGGTGGACCGGGACTTCCACCGCGTCCTGGTCATGCGCGCTGGCCGCCTGCTGTGCCGCCCCGCAGCCCGGCCCTGAACCTGCCGTCTCCGGCTCCTTGTGCAGCGGCCCTACACTGCGGCGGATGCACCGCCCACGCGCACGGCTACCTGTCCGCTGCCTGGAGGCAATTGCGCAGCAGCGGCTTCGTCAGCCACCACCGTCACGTGAGGGTGCAGCTGCAGGACCGATGCAGGGCAGTCCGTTGTCACAGGTCCGTTGAGGGCGGCAGCAAGGATGCCTGCCTTGTCCGCGCCGTTGACCACCAGCAGGAGATGCCGGGCTTCAAGAATGGTGCCCAGTCCCTGGGTGATGCAGAGCAGGGGCACGTCCGACGGCGAGTCGAAGTAGCGCGCGTTGGCCTGCCGGGTTCGTTCTGTGAGCATTTCAACCCGGGTCCGGGAATCCAGTGCCGAGCCCGGTTCATTGAAGGCCAGGTGGCCATTGTGGCCGATCCCGAGGATCTGCACGTCAATGCCGCCCGCGCCGGCGATGGCAGCCTCGTAGTCAGCCGCCGCGCGTTGGGGGTCCGGGGCGCTCCCGTCCGGCACCGAAACCTTCGCGGGGTCAAGGTGCAGCCTTTCAGTCACTTCGCGCCGGACAACTTCAGCGTAGCTTTCAGGATGTCCTGCCGGCAGGCCCACATATTCGTCCAGCGCGAAGGCCCTGGTACGCGTCACATCAAGCCGGTGCCTGGCCAGAGCTTTATAGATCGGAAGGGGCGATCCTCCCGTTGCCACACCCAGCACGGCGTTCGGGTTACTGCGGATGACGGCTGCCAGGATCCCGGCCGCGACGGCGCCTGTGGCTGGGGCGGTAGGCACTACGAAAATTTCCACGGCAAAGCACTCTCTACGAAAAACGGAACCGGGCACGGGTGAGGCCGCTCGGAGCGCGGGCGTTGAAGGAAGTCCAGGCAGGGAGTCGGCGGGCGTCCGTCAGGAGGCCGCGACGTCCTTGAGTTTCAGGCGGATGCCGTCGAAGTGGCGCTGGAGGCGCTCTGATGCCAGGGTCTTGTCCCTGCCGGCTACGGCCTCGTAGATGTCCCAGTGGATCTGGACCTGTTCTTCAAGGTTGACCGGCCCGGAACCGAGCGCCTCATGGATTTGGCGGTACACCTGCCAGAACACGTCCATCAGGTTGATGAGCAGTTCGTTGTTCAGGGGTGCGTAGAGACGGCGGTGGAACTCCGCGTCATGCTCCGCGAGGGGTTCGCCTTTTGCGGCGGCATCCTGCATCGCCTGCATAGTGGACCGGAGGTCTGCAAGATGGTCCTCCGTCAAAAGGTCGATGGCCGAACCGATGAGACCCGATTCAAGTGCCTGCCGCACATCAATGAGTTCCATTGCTTCTTCGCCCTTGTGCCTGAGCGAGAGCCTGCCGCGGAAGGTCAGTCCGGACACCAGGGCACTGAAGTTGTTGGGGGCAACGAACATACCGAACCCGTGCCTGATTTCTATGACGCCGAGCGCCTGCAGAACCTTGAGGGACTCGCGGACAGTGTTCCGGCCTATACCCAGCTCAGCGGACAGTTCGCTCTCGGTGGGAAGCGCGTCCCCAACATCGAGGCCACGTTCCAGGATCAGTTCCATGATGCGCGTTTGAAGTGCCTGGGAACGGATTTGCGCGCTAAACCTTGCCGACGATACCGCTGCGGGTGTTACTGTCACGTCATCTCCTTCGACCGCACTCTGTCGGCGGCCTTCCTCTTTTAATAAGTGTACAGGAGATAGGACGTCCCTCCTTCGTTTTCGGGAAATGTTTTATCCGCTCCCGGCAGGGCAGGTGCCCAAGTTCCCGGGACGGCCGGTCCCGGGCATGGCGACCACATCCACCCAGCGCCGGGTAGTCATAGTTTGCGGTTAGGGCTTGCGCTACGAATCAAGGCCACCACTTGCGAACCGTATCGTAATCATGCTTATGACGTGCAACCGAATACGAACGGTACGGAGAATCGAGAAGGGCGCGCTCAGCGAACGGGGCGCGCTTTTTTCGTGCCTAAGCGTTACGGAGTTGCTCCCGGGTCTCCGGTCATGCCGTCCTAGACTTTCGCCATGCACCCCTTAGCGGCAATCGGCCTGGTGTTCCTCACAGGGCTTGCCTGGATGGTCACCATCCTGACCTTGTTGATTGCCCTGGCCAAAGCCCGGCGCCGTCCTCCGGCTGAAATGTCAATGGCCATTTGTTTCTGCCCACGGGCGGCCAGTTAATCGGCCCGCTGGTGGCCAGTAAAACTGCCCGGTGAT
>NZ_JARCCZ010000025.1:0-88761 GCF_048957775.1 Pseudarthrobacter sp. CC4
AGGACGAAACCGGTAGGGCCGGACTCGTACACAACCTTGACGCCCGGTTCGAAACGGCGGATCCAGTGCAGAACCACGGCCGGGTCGGCGGCCATCGTGTGGACGCTGATTTCACCGGTGGCCGGATCCAGCGCATGGCCCACGACGTTGACCGCGTGAACATCCAGACCAATGAAAGTATGCTCAAACATAGCCGGGACCTCCCAAACTCACATGTGGCACTACCATTGCACTCCCCGCGGAGCAGTCAGGCCAAGGGAAGCGCTAATGGCAACCCACGGCCCTGTGAAACAGAAGGCCCCGGCCTCCTCCTGCCCCGTCCGGGATAAAGGACATTACCGCCGGGTACCAGGTCCCGGCAGCGCCGCCCTTCCAGCAACAGCCAACAGGACACCCCGAAGCCGGCGCTGATGGGACCGCCCGGCGACAATGGCCGGCCCGGACAGGCAGAACCCGCTGTCACTTCATATCGTCTAACCGGCCAGCCCGACTCATAAATTCGATCTCGGCCGACGGCAGGTAGATGCGTCATGGGTTTCTGGCACACCGGTTACTTGGAATTTCATGAGCCAACTGAAGAAGGTACGGGCACGGTGGCAGAACCGCTGCCAGCGACGTTCCCTTGCGCAACGTGCGGGGTGGATTTTTTTACCGACCGTGATCTCCGCGTGCATGCATTCGAGGGACATCCAACGCGAAGGCCGGTTCTTGTGTTGAAGGGACGGGAGTGTGGCAGGACCCGGCTGACTCTCACCAGCGCTACCTCGCCTGAAGATTGGGTAATTCGCAATACTGACGCGGTGGCCATTAATGGCACTGGGACCTCGATCGCAAATGCTGTTGAGTTTTTGGCGGCGCAACGCGGTGGCGTTGTCGACGTAACGCTCACAAAGAGCGATGTGGTGCAGGCGTTCCAATTCGAGTTTGCTCTTGCCGACGTCGACCATCTTGAAAGCGTGGATGATGCTCTGAAACGCCTAATCGACGGAGGTGAGCTGAGCCTTCGGGCTATTGACGACTTCATCATGCGCTCCAAGGGCTACCTCTCTGCCGGCAGGTATCTGTATGGTCTCGCGAACTACCTGTACGGCGTCCTGGCACGCGAGGGGCTCGCCGAGTCCGGCGTTCGCGATGACCTGCAGGACGGCGGTGGCTATCAGGGCAAGTACGACCAGGCGGTGGGAATTCTAGGTACCTTCGATCGACCTGCAGCTGAGGCCATTTGCGGCATCGTTGCTTTCCACTACAACCACTTCGAGCGTGCCATGACAAAGACCAAGAGCCAACGCGTCGCCGAAGTCTCTCTGCGCTTTCAGTCGCTCCTCAAGAGGGAAACCTACTTCGTCGGTGATCTAGCGCCATCGCCACACGCCAGCTTGGATGTTGCGCTCAGCGACTCAGTGATCGAACAGGTGCTTGGGTGGAGCGCCTTGCCGCTCGATGGCACCGCGGCGGCGGAGATTGCCGAGCTGTCGGCCAGTATTCACCAGCAGCGACCGTACGATGCTTTCAAACTGCATTTGGTCGCGGCCGAGCACGCTTTGGCTGAAGGGGACATTGCGACAGCCGGCCAGCATGCAGAACGTCTTCGTTACAGCCGTCTCGCGGAGGGCTGGTATGCAGGCTTTCGCACTCGAGTTCAAGGAGTATAAAAAGTGACATCAGACGCGGGACCGAATGCGGTAGCTTCCGACAAAAGCACTGATGTGACCCTGAGACAGGAGTCCAACCCCATCAATGGACAGCTGGGCAATCAGGAAGGGGCTAAGAAGAAGGAGCGGCCAAAGTCCATCCTTGCCCTCATTGAGTTCGCGTATGGCGAAGAGGGACGCAAGTTAAACCTTGCGCGGAGAGATTTGCGCGAACTTTCACTGCAACCAGACGCAGCGCAAGCCGAGACCGATGCTGTGCGACGTTTGGCGGTTGGCGACCCATGTCTTGCGGTGCCGCCCAGCTTATTGGCGGCCGTGGCGGAGCTTGGTCCGGAGTTGCCTGTTCGTCGCCGCATCCTAGACTTAGTTTTGGTGGCGTTTGCGAGTCACAAAGTCTTCGAGAATCGACTTGAACGGTTGACTGGTGTGCCGGGCAGTCCGGTATTGACTGCCCAAGAAATGAATGAAGCGGCCAAGCGAATCACGTTCGATACGCTAGGCCTTCACACGGCGTCAGACTTCAATGAAGGCGCCCGGGAGCGGTTGCGTGTGAACGCTGTCACGGCCTTCGGACTCTTCCGCGTCCTCCACGATCACTGGACAGCGGACCAGTTCATTGGGGATATGGCCGCTTGGATTTGGAACGCCCCTAGGGACCGAAGCGTCCCTAGGGTCGCCGCGCTCCTGGCAACTGCAAAGAACAGCGATGCGCTTAGTCAACTATCGAGGCACTCGGAGGTTCGTCTCCAAGAGTCGACGATGGCGACCGAGAAGGCGCTTGCTCAAGCCCGACGGGAGGAGCTCCGTGCTGTAACGGCTGAGGCTTCCGCCAAGCGGCTGTCTGCTGAGCTTGAGGATGCGATCGCTCGCACTGCTGAGCTGGGTGCAGAGGCCGAGACTTTGAAACGACGACTTTCGGCAGAGCAGAGCAACAGGGTCGTGGATCAGAGCCACCACGTTGATGACTACGAGGCGCTCCGAACGCAAGTGATTCGACGATTGACAAGGCAGGCCGAGCTTTTGAGCAAAGGACTTCATGCGCTTCGTAATGGCAGCGCAAACGTCGCTGACGAGTTCGTTGACCGGGCAATGAGTGCCATTGATAGCGAGATTGCGCGACTTAAGGACCTGGAGGAAGGAAGGCAATGACGGTAGGTTTCGACTTCGGCACCACCAACAGCTTGGTTTCTGTGGTGGCAGGCGACCGAGTCGTCGACGTTCTTGATGCGGAAGGCCTGCCCCACGCTTCCGTTGTCCGCTATGAAGGCGAGGACGTTATCGTCGGGCGCGAGGCGCGACATGCATTAGAGGAAGTCGGGCTTGGGGTGTACGGCAACACCGTACGCTCGCCGAAGTTCCTTCTAGGACAGGAGATCGTCAGCGTTGGTGGGGTCGAGCGCAGCCCGATTGACATCGTTGCGGATGTCATCCGGCACGTTCGGACGGAGTCGCGCCGGAGCGGTCATCGTAAGGTGCTGGGAGAGTTGGACCGCGCCGTGGTCACCATCCCTGTGAACATGAACGGACCGCGGCGCGCGGCTCTTCGGGAGGCTTTCGCCCAGTCGGAAATTTCGGTGACCCAGTTTGTACACGAACCGCTCGCCGCCTTATACGGCCACCTGCGCGGGGCGACGGACCCTCAGGCCGAGATCCGCAGGCTCATGAAACGCAACGTCCTCGTTGTGGACTGGGGTGGCGGAACATTGGACCTTACACTCTGCCGCATAGAGCCAGGCCGCATCCTTCAACTCCGCAACGGTGGTACCGACCAGGTAGGCGGAGACAAATTTGACCGAGTAATCCGTGACGAGGTGGTCGCGAGGTTTTCGAACAAGCATGGAATTTCCGGGTTCGATCATCCGACTCGCGACGCGCGCCTAAGCCTGCTGCAAGAAGCGGAAAGCAGCAAGATCGAGCTCTCAGACCGGCCAAGCGTCACGATTTATCATGCGAGCTACTTTGCGGAGTCAGGCACTACCCTAGAGTATTCCCTGAGCCGGCAGGAGCTGGACGGAATCACGCGACCGCTTGTGGCCGCTGGCATTCGTGAGATCGAGTCGCTTCTAGAGAGTGTCGACATGGCGCCAGCCCAGATCTCGCTTTGCCTCGTGGCTGGCGGTATGGCTGCTATGCCGAGCATCCGCGGCCGACTGCACGAAATGTTCGGGCCCGAGCGCGTTCTTATTCCAGAGAACAGCGCAACGCTAGTTTCTCAGGGAGCAGCTTGGATCGCGCACGACGCACAGCGCTTGGTGCTAGCAAAGCAAATTGAACTGGAGATGGCACGGGGCTTGAGGCTTCCCCTTCTGCGGGCCGGAACGGCCATGCCGAGCAATGGCGAAATATGTCGTGACCGATTCCACCTGTACTGCACGGACCCGACTGATGGTGTCGCGAAGTTCGCCATCGTGGCACCCTCCGAGCTCTCCGAGCAGCCGCAAGCGAGTGACCCGCGGACATCGATCGGCATGGTAGCCGTCGCTGTGGACAAGACGGCGCCACCATTGGTCGAGCGTCTAGAACTTGACGTTGAGGTCGACGACAATCTGATTTTGTCTGTCAGCGCAACGTCCAGCAGGCGAGCTGACCGGGCGAGTGCCTCTTACTTTGATCTGGAGTTCGGCATAGGTCTTCCGGGGAGCAGCGACCTACGGGATCTTGATGTTACTGATGCTGACGTTTGGGTGCCGATCGGCGGACTCGTTGTCCGTGCGAACGTAGCTGACCGGGAGGACACCCGCCTTGTCCCCGGGGACGTGCTATATCAGCACAAGCGCTGGGCGTTCTCGAGGCTTCCTGGGCCAGACCAGGCCACCGACGAGCAAATCCTTGAGCATCTCTACTACCAGCCATGCGCGGTCTGTAAACGCCAGTGGGGCGACCCGGCGTGTAGGTGTGCCTCGGTGGCTTGACGATGGCGTCACAACAGGTTGTTGTCCGGGTGGTGGATGGCGCGTCTGTAGTTGAGGAATCCGTTCGACGGCCAGTTCGGCTGACGCCGGACGGGTACGCTGGCATCGTTTATGCTGGCGCGGTTTTCCCGCTCTTTGCCGACAATGTCATCGACATGGCTGGACCATCTTGGGAAATCGAGGACTGTAATCGCTTTCTCTTGGCGGGCGCTAGTGTGCCGTTTGCGCGGAAGGCCGATAATGCCTTAGCGCAGCAGTCGTTCATAGAGTTTCCCGACGAGTGGAACGTTGAAACGACCAGGTTCGGCCACTACGTCGTCTTCAACGCCTCAGAGCGGCTTGCGGCTGAAGTCGTCGCTGCACTGGAGGCGGGAGGCCTCTCAGTTCAGCGGTGGGATGTCAGTCACCGCACTGCCGCAGATGGCAAGTTCTACGACTGGTTCGCTCGCCTCCGCGTAAAGGGCACTCACACCGACGCCCTGTCTCGCGTTGCGGCGGTGTTCTCGCCCGTATCGGCTGACTTGGTGGTTGAACCTTCGCCGACTCAAACAGATACTCGCTTCGAGGACCTTGCAGCCCAGGTCGAGCAACTGCTGGATCAGACTGTCGAACTCAGGGAGCGTCTCGATGGGTCGGAGAGCCAGGTTACACTTCTGCGCCAGCGGCTCGCGGCAGCGACTGACCGGGAGTCCAAACTCGCCAGCGAGTTGAATCGCGCTTTGGAACACCAAAAGTCTCTGCTCGGTCAGATCGCCGAGCTGGGCCGTGCGCCGGAGCAACCCTTTGACACCAGGGCGTTCTTGGTCAAGCAGACAGAGACCGAGGAACTTCTTGAATTCGCACTGGCTGAGAACGCCGAACTCTACAGCAGCGTCGGGAGCTTACGGGCGCAGGCAGAGCAAGGCGATGCACGGGTCTTGTCCTTGGAAGCAATGGTGCTAGGCCTACGCGAGAGGCTCGAAGAGGTAGGGCACCAGGAACGAGAGCGGCGCCGCGCTGCTGCCGCTCCTGTAGCGCCTCGCCGAGGCGTGCTGGGCTTTCTTGACACGGCCTTTTCGCGGCTTACCTTCGTTCTGGACAGCATGGAGGTACTGGCCAACCTCGACGCACCCGCGTCGCTGCTGCGTTCGCTGGTGCAGATCGATATGGGCGAGAACGTGGGGAAAGACCTCGAAGGCCTACGTGGCTGGCGAGAAGTCTCCAAGCTTGCAACGGGCGTTGCTGGCAGCGAGGACATGGGCCGCATTTACTACAAGCCTGATGGTGCCCAGGTCCTGGTCAGTGTTCACGTCAAGCAGGACGACAAGGAACAGCGCCGCCACCTTGAGCGACTTCGCTCGATTTGAAAAAGGACCCCCGGCCAGCCTGCAAAACAGCTGCCGCGTCTGACTTAATGAAATCGCATCCGGGTAACGGACGGACGAGTATTTGCCAGCTCCGAGCGGCTACTGACTCAGTGGAAACTACATCAGGGGTGCTCCTTGAGACCAAGTAAGTCAGTCGTTCAAAGTCGCTGTACGATGCCCACCTCACAGGCCGGATATGGTCTAGGGGTTTGTATTTGAGCATTGCAGATGTAGATACCGGTGCATAGCGCGTGTATGGAGTCACGGCGACGTCTAGTCCCAAGAGCCCACCAGTTGGCCTAGAGCCTGCCATTATGTAGTAAACACCAGGTTTGCTTGTCGAATTTTTGAAGGAGTTTCTTTTCATTGAGTCATCGCACGCCAGATTCTGGAAATTCCATTGTCCATGAGTGGCGGGCCAGACTCCGCGGCTGGGATCCTGAAAGGAAAACTCTTGTCGTCATTTCCTTGGTGCTCTTCGGTCTCTTCCTTTTCACGACAATTGGGTGGATCTCGGGGGCCCGACCAGCCGGTCCGGCCTGGGATGCCATGGGTACGTGGGCGGGCGTCATTGTAACGGGCCTTGGGTTCGCCTGGGCCGTTTTCACCTTCAAAAACGACCAGCGACTAAGGTATGAGCAAGAACAGGTCGAGCGCCTTCGACACGCCCAAGCAGTGGCAGTTGTATCGACAGCCTCCTCCACTCCGGACGATGATCCGGTAACTGGTTCGACTGATCAGCCGCCATCAAAAAGTTGGACAACAAGATTTCAGTGGACTGTCCAGAACGCCGGCCCCTTCCCCATATTTCAACTAATCGTCTTCGTTCCGCATCTTGCCGTATCGGGAGAAGCGAGCGGGCAGCATAAGCAATTTTCTATGGGTAATGTTCTTCCGGGAGGATCTGCGGATGGAAGCAGCTCACAATGCATTGCTAAACGAGGATCACTCGATGGTTTTGACGTGGTCAACTTCGCTTTCACCGATGTATGGGGGACCCGCTGGAAGGGAAACGCGGGGCAGCCAGTCGCGCGTCTATTGGCAGATGAATGAATCGCAGTTGACTAGACGACTTCGGATTGAACCTTGTTCCGACATTGGGTGCAGCCGCGGGTAGGGCTCGGGCACATCGGCCTAGGCAAGGGTGCGGCCCATCTGCGTGCCGATCCGTGGTCCGGTCGCCGGTGCGCACCCCATTCTGGGTGGCCGCCCAGCAGCGGGCCTACGCGATAGTTTGCTGCCGTGCAGCAGAAAAGGTCAACTAGGGTGGAACGTCGCCATCACGAGTCCTAGGAACACTTGCGGAAATAATGGGGTCAGCTATGAGGAATGGGTCAAGTAGATCGGAATCTCACAACTCCGCACGATTTGTGCGTGGTCCCTTGTGCTTTGCCGGCAGTTAGTTGGCATCGAGGTAGGCGCGCAGGAACTGTTCTGCGGCAGACGGCGGTACCTTAAGGTAGTCCGCGGTCCCGCCCAGGGCGGTGGGCATAGGCGGGTAGGGCCGTTGTGGTTTCCATTCGCCGGCTTCCGGCGCGAGCGTGCGCGGCCAGTGGGGCGGCTCCCAGTCCTGGTGTTCGCTTTTGTAGTTCCGTCCTGATGGTGAGACCCAGCCGGGCGGCTCATTTTTTGTTGCCGGCGTCGGTCTCCAGCCGCTGGCGTGTTTGAGTCTGTGGTGCCGTGGACAGGGCTGTCCCAGGTTGCTGATCCCGGTGGTTCCGCCGTGATGCCAGGCCAGGAGGTGGTCTGCCTCGTTGTCCAGGGAATGGTTGCTGCACCCTGGGAACGGGCATTTGCCGTCGCGCATCCGTAGCCAGTTCCGCATGGCCTTCGTGAGCCGGTAACTGGTGCGGCCGATTTCCAGGGGTGCCCCGTCCCGTGGATCCACGAGCACCCGGTGGAACGAGTCCGCTCCGTTGGCCACCAGATTCCGTGCCATGGAGGCAGGAATGGGTCCAAACCCGTCGAGCATGGCCGGCTCCTCCGTCGCCCCGAGCAGGGAGAAGACAGGAACGGTAACCAGGATTTCGGCCCGGGGCGTAGGTACATCGGCAAGACCGCTGGCCCCTGCATCCGGCCCAGCCCCGGTCGCGGCGCTGACGCCGTTGCTGCAGCGGGTGCAGCCGTTGTCGCTGCGCAGGGCTGCCGTTGCGAATACGTCTGCCCGCAACTGGGTGAGCGTCCGGGCGTCGTTAGGCCCCTGCAGGCCCCGGGCGATGGCGGTAATGCGGTTCCAGATCGCAGCCCCCTGGTCCGCCGGCAGGTAGGCAGACACCCGCGCCATGCCGTCCTGCTCCGGGGTGTATTCCAGGCATCTGTCCTGCACTCCTTTAGCATGGCGTTTTTCGATGCTGTCGGGGTGGTGCCGTTCGCGCCAGGTCCTGGCCTTCCGCCGGAACCTGAAGGCGGGCATCTCGCCGGCCGGACAGCCGCGGGCAGGAGTGGCCGCATCATCCCCGAGGAAGTGGGCTTCAAGTGCCCGCGCTGCGTCGCGGTCGAGGGTGGCGGTTTCGTCCACCATTACCTTGGCGTGTTGCCACGAAACGGTTCCCGCCTGCAGGGCTGACAGGGTCCGGGGTAGGGACGTAGCCAGAGCATGGGATTGTACCAGCAGCATGCCTGCGGCCCGATCGCCGATGGCCAGGACGCAGCCCACCTCGGCCGCTATCGCCATTTCCTGGGCCTGGACCGGCATGTCCAGAGGCGCTGCCGCCCGCGCCGAGTCCGCATAGGTGGCCGCTGCCTCCGCCTTCAATCCCGCGATTTGGGCCTCAGCCCGTGCGCTCCCGGCAAGGACGTCCAAGCACTCATCAGCCACGGCGGCCAGAGGGTCGGTGTCCGACGCCGGCCCGCAATGGGGCCGGGCGACTTCGGCGCGAATTATGGCAATCGCGTCGTCGATCGCCCCAAAAGCCTTTTCCACCGCTTCGCTTGCCATGTAGCCATTATTGAAGGAGGGTGTGACATTTTTTGTGCACCAGTTTGCGAAGCCCGTAGCGTGATTCCCTCAGAACAGCGGCCAGGGCACCGCCGACATCTCACCGCTCGGAGCCGGGAACCTACCCGCCGAGCGTAACCGGGCGCAGCGCGCGGCGAGCGAGGCGACTTCTTCGGCGCTGAGCAGGTCCGCCAGGTTTCGGCCCAGCTCACCGTCCAGTCCTTCGCTGACACGGTCGATGCCCTCAAGTTCCTCGACGGTCAGGGCATCTCCCAGCCACCCCCACAGCACCGTGCGCAGCTTGTTGTCACGGTGAAAGGTAAGCCCGTGGTCCACGCCGTGCCGGTGGCCGCCCGCCATGGCAAGGATGTGGTCGCCTTTGCGGTCGGCATTGTTTACGACGACGTCGAACACCGCCATGCGTCTGAGCGCCGGAGAGTCCTCATGGATGAGGGCGACCATCCGTCCGTTCTCATCCTGCCCCTCAAGGACGTGTTTCCAACCGACCTCCGGTACGTCGTCCGACGCAATGAGGTCCACGGCGTTCTGGCCGGCGTCTGTCTCCTGCCACAGCTGCACCATCCCTTCGCCGAACGGGCCATCGCGCAGCCAGGTGCGAGGCACCACGTTCCAGCCGAGGACCTCCGAGACCAGGTAGGCGGCAACCTCCCGGTGGGCAAGGACGCCGTCGGGAAAATCCCACAGCGGTTTCTCCCCGGCTATGGGCTTATAGACAACTGTCGTGTTGCCGATGCTGCCCACGAAGGTGGCGTTCGACGCCGTCGTAATGCGCCCGGTGAGCGTCAGTTCGGCCGTCACCAGGTCAGGCGCCGGCATCAGGCCTCGGGCAAAGTGCAGACATGCCCGTCCGCGTCTACGGGGTAACCGCAGAGCGGGCACGCAGGACGCCCGGCGCCCACAACCTCCCGCGTGCGCTTGGCAAATGCGCGGGCGGTGCCAACCGGCATCCGCACCAGTAGCATTTCGGGCACGTCGGCGTCATCCTCATCAAGCAATTCGTCGTCGTTATCAGCGTCGACATCGGTGATCGGGTAGGCCTCGATCACGACCTGCGCCGTCGTCGGGTCCCAGCCCAAACTCATGGCGCCCGTCCGGAACTGCTCCTGAACGGCCTCGAGCTGGTCATTGTCAACCAGTTCAACGGGAGTGCTGGTGGGAACGCTGTGGGGGTTGCCCTCGATGTTGAGAAGCTGGTCGAGGATTTCGTCGATCTTCTCCGCAAGCAGGGCCGACTGCTGTTTCTCCATGGCGATACTCACGATCTGAGTCCCTGCCCGCACCTGCAGGTAGAACGTTCGTGCCCCCGGAAGGCCAATGGTGCCAACGACGACCCGATCAGGCCAGTCGAACTCATGAACACGTGTAGGCATAAGAGCATTCTAGGCACAGGCGCTTCATGGCGCCCCTTGCCCTGCACCGCCGCCCACCGGCGCGTCGACGGACTGGATGCCGTTCGACAGCCAGGACAGATCCCCGCCATCGGTGTTGGTCGCGTAGACGCTTGGTCGTGTGGCGCCGTAGCGCACGATCGATACCGAGGCAGGGCCCACGTTAATGCGCTGGAACAGGTCGAGGTGCATGCCAAGCGCGTCGGCAACAATTGATTTGATGACGTCACCGTGACTCACCGCCACCCAAACGGCTCCCGGCCCGTACTCGGCTTCGAAGGCTGCATCGTGGCGCCGAATCGCTGCTACCGCCCGAGCCTGCATCCCGGCCATGGATTCACCGCCGGGAAAGACGACGGCGGACGGCTGCGACTGCACAGCGGACCACAGGTCTTCGGTTGCGAGATCACTGAGCATGCGGCCCTGCCACTGGCCGTAATCGCACTCGGTGAGATCGGGTTCCACCGGCGCGTACGGATTGCCGGTCTGGCGGTCGAGGATGAGCTGGGCAGTTTGCTGGCAACGCTCGAGAGGGCTCGACACCACCCCAACTACGGGCACTGCCGCGAGCCGTTCTCCGGTCAAGGCCGCCTGCTCGCGCCCGATCTGGTCCAGGCTGACACCGGCGGCCCGCCCGGCCAGCAGTCCAGTGGCATTGGCTGTGGTGCGGCCGTGCCGCACGAGAATAACTGTCGCCATCCACCCAGCCTATCTACCCGTTCGACGGCGGTGTCCCCGGACCCATGAAGATTTTGTCCGGCGCTGGCATCGGCCCTTCGGAAGGGAGTAGGCGTGCCCGTCGGGGACCTGGGTAGGCAATAGCCCGCACCATGACGGTGCGGGTGGAGTCGCTGGTGGATGGCACGCGCTGCCGCCGTCGGCCACCCTTTCATTTGGTCAAGACACAGCATCGCGGCCCGCCGAACTGCCACGGCACCATTTTTTGTTGTCCCTTGGGACTTTGGCCGAAGTTTACGGTGTAGCCCCTGCTGCGTTGCCGCAGCGTCACCTGGCGCTGCTTGGCTCGTGCTGTTCCTTTCCCTATCACCCAGGAGCTCACGATGCCGATCCAGTTCCCCGCATCCCACATCAGCCATGGCCAGAGCCGCCGCAGCTTCCTGGGCATGAGTGCCGGTGCGGCCGCCGCTTTCGCCGTCGCCGGGGCCCCAGCAGCAGCCGCAACTACCCGCGGCGCCGAGCCGCCATTGCGGTTCGGAGTCATCGCCGACTGCCAGTACGCTGACAAGCCCGACCGCGGTGTCCGGCTCTACCGGCAGTCCATCAGCAAGCTGCAGGAGGCGGTGGCCACCCTCAATGAGGAAGACCTCCGCTTCGCGCTGCACCTCGGCGACTTCGTCGACGAGTTTCCGGAGAGCTTCGATGCCGTGATGCCCATCTGGGAGCAGCTGCGGATGTCGAAGTACCACGTACTCGGCAACCATGACTTCCAGATGCCCCGCGAGGAGGTGCTGCGCACCATGAACATGCCGGCGTCGTACCACCAGTTTCGCCGCAACGGTTGGCGATTCATCATCGTGGACACGAACGACGTCAGCACCTACGGCAACCCCGAAGGTTCCGCCAACTACGTACTGGCCGAAAAGATGCGGGCCGAACTGCAGGCGGCTGGCAAGCCGAACGGACAGACCTGGAACGGCGGTGTTGGTCCGGAGCAGCTCGCCTGGATTGAGCAGACCCTTGAACTCGCTCGCCACAACGGCGAAAAGGTTGTGCTCAACGCGCACCACCCTGTCTTCCCCCTTGACCAGCACAATGCCTACAACGACACCACACTGGTGGACCTGGTGACCTCGTACGACAATGTGGTCGCCTGGTTCAACGGCCACAACCATGCAGGCAACTACGGCTTCGCCGGTGGCACCCACTTCATGACTTTCAAGGGCATGCTCGACACGACGGTGAATTCATATGCGACTGTCCAGGCTTACGACGACCGCCTGGTGGTTGAGGGCTTCGGACGCGAGCCGAACCGGATCGTCCCAATAGGCGCGCCTGCATACGAGGTCTGAGGGAGGCTTTCGCCGTTGACGCGCCCCGGTTGTGTGCCGATGGATTGCGCGTAGCAGTCGCCAGATCTCGTGGCGGGCGGCCCTAGAAACTGGTCACCAGTTCGCTGAGCACCTCTTCGAGCCTGTTTGGATCGGTGGCGTCATAGTAGTGGGCCCCGCTGGCCTTAGCGATCTCCCTAAGGGTGGGGACATCGGCGTCGGGACCGTAAGCGAGGGTAAAAACCAGGACCGGCGTGGAGTGGTTCTGACGGCTCAACTGTTCCGAGAGACCCTTCAGGTCCCCCGGATGGGTGGTGTCGTTTTTTCCGTCGCTCAAAAGCACGATGGTGTTGATGAAGCTGTCCTTGTATTCCTTCGCTTGTTCGCTCGCGAAGCGGCTCACCGCTTCAAAAAGAGGCGTAGCATCTACGGCCTTAAGTTCAGCGAGCTTGGCCTTGAGGTCGTCCTTGTTGGTTGCAAAGGGAGCTACGGGGCTTACGATGCCCGGTGTCAGGGGACCGTCGCCCACCTGGGAGAAGGCAGCAAGCCCAATCTCATCTTCCCCGACGAAATGATCCAGCGCCTTGAGCACGGCGTCCTTGGCCCGTTGCAGCTTGGTCACTCCGGTTTCCTGCACCATGGACTCGGAGACGTCCAGCAGGAACAGGGCCCTGGCCCGCTTCCGGACATCGGCGAAGCTGTCCTTGATGTCGTTAAGCATCTTGCCCTTGGGAAGCGGCAGCGGCTGGAGCGTCTCAGCGTACCGTCCGGTCGCGGCCACGCCGGCATCCAGCTTCCCCTGGATGCTGCGATACCCGGATGCCTTCACAACGTGTTGGCCCTGTTCCGTTACTGCGAAGGCGAGAAAGTCCTCGGCCGCCATGCGCTGCTGGCGCCCCACCCAGTCACCGTTAAGGATTACTGCGGGGTTGTCCGCTACGTGCACGCCGTCGTCGGGATAAATGGCGCGAAGGGGTTCCTTCGGCGCGGGACCGGATTGCTTCGTTTTGCCGTCCTCGCTGACGACTCCCCGGTTGTAGTCCCAAACAGACTTTTCATCCACGATCACCGCGGAAAGGAACTCCGAGACCCGCCCGGCGTCGTCAGCCTGCCTGGCGTGCCACAGGAAATGCTCGGGAGTGGCCATGTAGTGGCTGGTGCCGAGCTCCACGTCGCGCACCTTCTCCACCAGCGATGGTGCGTTCAGATCCATGCCCTCCAAACCTCCCACGCTGCCGCCGGCGGCACCGTAGGAAGCTGCGAGGGCCATCAAGCCCGACGTCGAGACGAGCGGGCTGGCCTTGCCGAACTTGAACTTTCCCCAGTCGCCATGGCCCTGGCGTTCCCACACATCCTGTTCCCCGGCCATCCGGAAGACCTCAGACCACGACGGCGGGTTGCTGTCCCAGCCGAGCGCGGCGGTCATCGTCTCCGGCATAGCCACCACAATCGCACCCCGGGCGAGGCTGGTTCCTTCATCGGGGACAAGGCTCCCACCGGCACCTTCCCGTGCGATTCTTAACCACGCGGAGGAGTCCGGCAGCCAGATGGCGGGCCTGTCACCTGCCGGCGCACCGGAGAATTGTGCAGCAACCTTGCCGGCAGCGACTCCCGATTTTTCCTCCATCACTGCAGGAGCCACGCATTTGCCGTCCACGCTCCGGGGTTTCGCCGTGTACGCGCCGGCCAGGGCACGGACCATGTCCGCGTTTTCCAGCGAAGTGAGGATATTGACGGGAATGCAGGGAGCACTCCCGGCGGCAGCGGCAGGGCTGTCCTGCGCCAGGGATTCACTTACTGGAGGTGTCCCTGATGCGCCGCCCTCTCCTGAATCGGCGGGAAAAATCACCGCCCGCAGCACGAATGCGGCGCCTACGATCAGGAGTGCCACGGCTGCCGCTGCGGCAGTCCAGATCCAGCGTGGATAAATCGGGTCAGTTGCTGCGCGTCGGCGGCCCATGCACGTTTCCTTTGGCTTCCGCCGGGTTTCCCCGGTGTGAATACAAACATGAAACCGACCCGCGGCCGTGAACCGCGATTGCGCCTAGCCCCCGCCCGAATGCCCCCGCAACCGGAGACGCACTTTGAGGATAACCCCGGCGGGCGCGAACTGAGCGTTGTGATTCACATTTTTGCCAAGGAACGGGCCCTGCACGGAATACCGTGCAGGGCCCGCTTGGTGCTGGCACCGGCTTTACGGCCGGGCAGCTCCGGGTTCCAGCGAGAACTTCTTCGGAAGCTTCATGGAGTACTCGGCCATGACGTCGCGAAGGCGGTCCGGGTAGTCGGTGATGATGCCGTCCACTCCGGTGTCGATGAGTGCCCGCATGGTGGGCTTGTCGTCCACCGTCCAGGGAATGACCTGCATGCCCTTGGCGTGTGCCCGGCTCACCATGTCCGCCGTGACATACGGGACGTAGCCGGGGTCGGTGACGGTTCCGTTCTGGGGCGTGCCGTGGACGGGGGAAACGGCGTCGAAGCCCAGGGACGCGGCCGCGTCCACCAGGTCACCGCCGAAGTCGTCTGAATCAATGCCGCCCAACCAGGGTGAGCTGCCGGGCTTGCCGGCCTGCAGGAAGTCCTTGTTGGTCAGGGCTACGGTGCGGATCTGCGGGTCCATCTCCTGGACGAGCCGGAGTGCGCCCCAGTCGAAGCTTTGGATGGAAACGCGGGACTGCATGTTGGCAGCCTTGATTTCCTTCAGTGCCACGTTTACGAACTGTTCCCGGGGAGCGGTCTGCTCGGGCGCGCCGGCCTCCACCTTCGTCTCGATGTTGAACTTCACCTGGCTTGCCCGGTAGGAGTCCACCAGGGCAAAAACTTCGGCGAGGGTAGGCATCTTGGCGCCTGGGGACGCCTGCTGGCCCGGGAACTGCGGCAGGGTCTTTGAGCCGCAGTCCAGGCTGCGGACCTGGTCGAAGGTGAGGTCCTTGATGTACTTGCCAACGTACGGGAACTGCGGGTCTCCGGGGGTGACGGGGGCGGTGTCGGCGCACTTCTTGTCGCTGATCTTCCGGTCATGCGTGACGACTTCGCGGCCGTCCTTGGTGATCTGCAGGTCCAGTTCAAGGGTGGAGACACCTGTTTCGATGCCCTTGGCGAAGGACGCCAGGGTGGACTCCACGGTCAGTCCCAGCCCGCCGCGGTGCGCCTGGAGGTCAAAGTGGTTGTCCGTGCCGTTGGGGTTGGTGTCGGCGGCCTGGGCCGGAAGGGATGTTCCCAGCGCCATTCCTGTGCATATGGCCGCAGCGGTCAGCAGCTTTGCGTATTTCATCTGTCAATCTCCAAGTTGGGGGGTGCCCGGTGAAAGGGCACACCAAGTCTCGGGATCCAGATGAAACCAAGAACAGCGAACAGGTGGCGGGGACGTTACGCAGGCATGAACTAAGACCGTACTCCCGGAAGGTTCAACGGCCGACGACGTCGAGCACCACGAGGTGCGCCCCCTCACCTTCGGCGAAGATGGCCAGGCCCGGGCTCGCCTCCCCGGGGAACACCAGGTCAGTGAGCGTGGCGAGCCCGTCCTGGGCGAAAACCTCCACCGAGCAGCGGTCCAGGTAGACCCGCAGGCGCAGCCGGCCTCCCTGCAAGGGCACGGCCACGGCTTCGATCGACGGGAAGGTTTCGTGGAAGGCAACCTGCCCGGATTCGCGGCGGTCCAGCCGCAGCATCCCGTCCGAAGTGTCGTAGCGGAGGACCGTCCGCTCATCGTCCCCCGCCCGAAGCACCAGTCCCACTCCCGCGGCAGCGCCCGGCTCCAGCTCAACGTCGATCCGCGCCACGGATGCGGCGGCCGGAACGTCCAGAACGCCGGACGGCAAGGGCTGCGGCCCCAGCCGGACGTGCCCTGTTTCCCGCTCCGGCAACGGATCAATGGCTTGCTGCCGAAGCATCACTTTCCCGACTACCCGGGTCAGCGACACCTCCCGCGGCAGGGACATGGCGCTGCGCCAGCCGCCGGTGGGCGTCTCGCGGGCGTAGTCCCAGTTGTTCATCCAGCCGATCATGATCCGGCGCCCGTCCGGCACGTTGCTGAACGAAACGGCGGCGTAGTAGTCCCGCCCCCAGTCCAGCCAGCCGTACTCCCGCATCCGGCTGCTGTCCTTCTGGAGGCCCTCGGTGACAGTCGATCCGGAATGGAACGCCACGCCGTCGAACTCTCCCACGAAGTACTGTCCCGCGGAGCCGCCGGCAATGCCGCCCGGGTTGATGTTCACAATGAGGACCCACCGGCTGTCCTCCGGATTCCCGTCCACGGGCAGCTCGAACAGGTCCGGGCATTCCCAGACGCCGCCGGTGGCGTTGGCAGGGCCAAAGGTGCTCAGGTGTTCCCACGCCTTCAGGTCGGCCGACTTGTACAGCACTACCTGGCGCTGCACCGCCTCGACGGCGACCATGACCCAGTAACTTCCGGCGCCGCCGTCGTACCAAAAAACCTTTGGATCGCGGAAGTCAGCGGACGCGCGGTCCAGCACGGGATTGCCGTGGTACTTGGTCCAGGTCCGGCCTTCGTCGAGGCTGTAGGCGAGCGACTGCGCCTGCCGGCCCGGAAGCGGCGCGGCGTCACTGTAGGCACTGGTGTAAATGGCCACCAGCGGGGGATTGGCCGCTGTGCCGAGGCCGCTGGTGTTGTGCTGATCGAATACCGCCGAGCCGGAGAAGATGGCCTCGTGTTCGTCGCACGGAATGGCCACGGGCTGCTCGTCCCAGTGCAGCAGGTCCCGCGAGGTGGCGTGCCCCCAGGACATGTTGCCCCAGTCAGCGCCGAACGGGTTGTGCTGGTAGAAGAGGTGGTAGGTGCCGTTGAGGTACACCAGCCCGTTCGGATCGTTCAGCCAGTTCCGTTCGGCGGTGTAGTGGAACGCGGGCCGGTACTGGTCGGTGGCAGCCAACGTGGCGCCCGCCGCCGTCGTCAATGAATTCATGGTTAGCCCTTTACACCGCTGGAGGCGATGCTGTTGACGAACGAACGCTGGAAGGCGATGAAAAGCACCACCACCGGAACGGTGATCAGGGAAGCGTATGCCATCACCTCGCCCCACGAAACGTTCAGCTGAAAGAAGTACTGGATGCCGATCATCACCGGGCGCAGTTCCTCGGACTGGACCACCATCAGCGGCCAGAGGTAGGAGTTCCAGGCCGGCAGGAAGGTCAGGATCGCCACCGTGGCCGTCGCCGGTCCGGAGAGCGGCATGACCACCTGTCGGTAGATCTTGAACCAGCCGGCCCCGTCAATGCGGGCGGCCTCGTCGAGTTCCTTGGGGATGGACTCGAAGTACTGGTGGAACAGGTAGATGGAAAAGGCGTTGGCGATGAACGGGATGATCTGCACCTGGTAGGTGTCCAGCCAGCCCTTGGAGAATTCAAGGCTGAAGCCGTTCAGTTCAAAGTAGGGGAGCTGGTTGACCCACCACACCAGCGGCAGGGCGAGGGTCTGGAAGGGCACGATCAGCGTGGCCAGGATGGCGGTGAACACGATCTTCTTGCCGCGGACCTGCATCCGGGACAGTGCGAAGGCGCAGAGGCTGTTGACGAAGATGCCCAGGACAACGGTGACGGCGGAGACGCCCACCGAGTTGAGCAGGAAGCGGGCTGCCGGGACGCGGTCGAACACGGCTGCGTAGTTGTCGAAGGAGATGTTGCCGATGGGCAGGAACGCGGCCAGCGAGGACATGTCGCCGAAGATCTGCTGGTCCGGCTTCAGCGAGGACACCAGCATGAAGACGATGGGGAACGCAGCGACGACCGCGAAGAGGATGCGCACCAGCATGGTGCCGGCGCTTCTGAGGAGCAGTTGGTTTTTCATGTCAGTCTTTCTCCCGCGTGAGGTGGCGCTGCACCACGGAGACGATCAGGACGAGGACGAAGAACACCAGCGAGATGGCGGAGGCGTAGGAGGTTTCCTGCTGCCGGTAGCCGGACTGGACAGCCTCGTAAATGATGGTTGTGGTGGAATCCATGGGCCCGCCCTGGGTCATTACGCTGATCTGGTCGAAGAGGCCAAGGGCCTGGATGGTGATGGTCACGAGCACCAGGCTCCGGGTGTGGAAGAGGCCGGGCCAGGTGACGTAGCGGAACTGCTGCCACCGGCTGGTGCCGTCCAGCTGCGCCGCCTCGTAGAGCTCGCCGGAGATGCCCTGCAGTCCGGCCAGCCAGATGATCATGTGGAAGCCGGCGGCCTGCCAGATGGACAGGATGATGATGGCCGGCATCGCGGTGTTGGGATCGCCCAGCCAGTCCGGCCCGTCGATCAGGCCGAAGCTGACGGCGGCGAGGATCTCGTTGATCAGGCCGTCCTTGCGGTACATAAACAGCCACAGCAGCGAGACCACCACCATGGAGGTGACCACAGGCAGGAAGTACACGGTGCGGAAGAAGTTCACTCCGCGGAATTTCTTGTTGATCAGCAGCGCCATCACCAGGGCAAGGCCGGACTGCACCGGAACGATGACCACGGTGAAGTAGGCGACGTTGAGCAGGGCGCGGTAGAACGTGGGGTCGGTGAAGAGCCGGGCGAAGTTGTCCACGCCCACGAATTCCACCGGCCGCGGCGAGATGAGCCGGGCGTTGGTGAAGGCCAGGCCGAAGCCCAGGATGGCCGGAATGAAGATGAAGGCCAGCAGGAGCACCGCCGCGGGGGCGATCATGCCCCAGCCGCTGAGCTGGTCCCGGCGGAAGCCGGGCCGGCGGTGCGCGGCGGGTTTAGCGTTCGACGGCGGCACGGCAGTTGCGGGGGTGGCCGGACGTGGGCGGGTGGGAAGGTGGGAAGTTGCCATGAGGGGTCTCCGTAGGTCGGGCGGCCGGAGGGATGCGGCGCGCTGCGGCGCATCCCTCCGGCGTGCTCCGGCTATTTCTTGTAGCCGCCGTTGGACTTGATGTTGGCGTCGATCGCCTTCACGGCGCTGTCCAGGGTGGACTTCGGATCTGCGCCGTTCAGGATGTCCTGGACGGCCTTGCCGTATTCAGTGGCGATGAACGGGTAGGCGGGTGTCTCGGGGCGCATGACGGCGTATTCACGCGAGAAGTCCATGAAGATCCGGTTGGCGCCGCCCTCGGCGAAGGCCGGGATCAGGGCTGCCGCCTCATTGCTGGCGGGGATGGCTCCGGTGGCTTTGGCGACGGCGGCGATGTTCTCCGGCTTCAGGGAGTAGGAGAGGTAGTCCATGGCGGCCTCGGAATTGCTGCAGCCGCTGGTGACGCCCCACTGCCAGGAGGCGCCGCCGATCTTGGGGCCTTCACCCAGGTCAACAGGGGGCATAACCACCAGGTCGTCACCGAGCGCGGCCTTGGCCTTGTCCGCAGCCCATGAACCGGTGTAGACGATGGCGCTCTTGTTGTTCAGGAAGTCCTGGGTGGAATCCTTGCCACTCTTCTTGGCGATGAATCCCTGGTCGGCCAGGCCGCGGAACCACTCGGCCCACGCCACAGCCTTGTCCCCGTTAAGCTCGCCCTCGGCGCTCTGGAAGCCGTCGCGGTTGACCAGGTCTCCGCCGAAGGACTGCAGGAAGGGGGAGTAGGCGTACGGAAGCCATTCGCCGGTACCGGCGGTGCCCAGGTCCAGCGGGTGCTCCCACTTGCCGAGGGCCTTGAGCTTTGTCAGGGCGTCCTGGAACTCCTCTTTGGTCCAGGGCTGCTCGATGGTGGCAGCCCGCACCCCGGCGGCCTCCAGGTCTGAGGTGCGTGCCATCATGGCCAGCGCGACGTCGTAGTAGCCCACCGCGTAGGGCTTTCCGTCCCATTCAGCCACTGTGCTGGGGAGCTGCTTGGAAAGGTCGGCATCCAGTTCCAGGGGCTTCAGGTATCCGGCCCATGCCCAGTTCGGTACGTTGGGGCCATCGATGTCCACGATGCAGGGGAGGTTCCCCGCGGCGGCGGCGGAAACGACAGAGTCGTTGTAGGAGTCCTGCGGGAAGGCCTGGACCTTGATCTTCACTTTGTCCTGGCTGCCGTTGTAGGAGTCCACGATCTTCTGGACCGCAGCCAGCTCGTCCGGGTTACCGGCGTTGTGGGTCCAAAGGGCAATCTCCCCGGAACCTTCGCTGGAGGAGGACGCGCTGCCCTTCCCGCAGCCGGCGAGGGTGGCGGTGAGGGCGACGGCGGCTATGCTGGTCGCCAGGACCTTGGTGAGCTTCTTGTTCATGATCAGTCTTTCTGCTTAGACAGGGTGGAGGGGTGTGACGGGGTCCTGCTGGGAACGCGGCCGCTGCAACGGCTGCGTTCCCGATCTTTTTTGGGGGAATTAGGGAAAGCGGATAACAACACCTGGCCCGGGGGCTCTGCAGGTCAGTTCCTGGGCGGGGCCACGGAGTCCCGCTCGACCAGCGGGCAGGCGATCTTTTCATGCACCCGGGGTGCGCCGGGGTTCTCAAGTTCGTTGAGCAGCTTATGGACCACCCACCGGCCCATTTCATAGTGGGGGAGGGCCATGGTGGACAGCCCCGGCCAGAGGGCGTCGGCAATCAGTTCCAGGTTGTCCACCCCCACAATCGAGAGGTCCGCCGGGATGTCCAGGCCAAGATAGCC
Organism: Pseudarthrobacter sp. CC4; assembly: GCF_048957775.1. Classification (NCBI taxonomy): domain Bacteria; kingdom Bacillati; phylum Actinomycetota; class Actinomycetes; order Micrococcales; family Micrococcaceae; genus Pseudarthrobacter; species Pseudarthrobacter sp. CC4. The sequence continues at coordinate 20,790 of NZ_JARCCZ010000025.1, forward strand.
GGCTGCCTGGTAGGCGCCCATGGCCATCTGGTCGTTGAAACAGAACAACGCGGTGGGCCGTTCCGTTCCGGACAGCAGATCCAGTGCAGCCGCACGCCCGCCGGCAGTGCTCGGATGCCCAGCCACCAGGCGGTCCGCCGGCAGCTCCAGTCCATGGCGGTCCAGGGCTGAACGAAAACCCGCGAGCCGTTCGTGGGCGGCAGGAATGTCGTCCTCGTTGTTGATCATGGCGATCCTGCGGTGGCCTGCCGCCACCAGGAGTTCGGCAGCGGACTCGCCGGCGCCGAATTCGTCCGGCACTACCGAGGACAGCCCGGGGTTGTCCGTGGTGGCGTCCAGCACGATGGTGGGAACCGCGCTGAGTTCATCGGGTACGGACACCAGCTGGTTGAACATCCGGGCGAAGATGATTCCGTCAACCTGGTGCTGCTGCAGTGCCCGGATCTCCTGGCGCTCCAGTTCATTGTCCAGGCCGGAGTTGACCACCATCAGCAGGTGTCCGTGCTCTGAGGCGGCGTCCTGTGCGCCCTGGATCATGGCGCCGGCGAAGGGGGTGGTGGTGATCTCGTCGCTGACAAGGCCCAGGATCTGGGAGCGCTGGTTCCGCAGTCCGCTCGCCAAACGGTTCGGTGCGTAGCCGAGGTCGCCGGCGACGGCTTTGATGTGCTCGACAGTTTGGGCGTTCACCCGGGAGCTGTGCGCTTCGCTCAGGGCGTGGGACACAGTGGTCACAGACACGCCTGCAGCTTTCGCTACGTCCCGGATGTTTACCTTCGTCGCCATCGACCGTTCCTTTGCAAAACGTTTTGTATGTTGCTTGCATCACTATATGCAAAACGTTTTGCAGCCGTCAAGGGGCGAGTTTGGAAAACCTGGGTTTCCTGGGGCCGAGGTCAATGTGTGCAAGAGCCGTGCGGGCACCGCTGTTAGCAAGCAGAGCCGCCGTCGAAGGCTTACGCCACCTGCGGTCCGCGCCTGAAAAGCACAGCCAGGAGGACCCCTCCGGCGATCAGCGTCAGCCAGGCGATGCTGATGATGATGATTTCGAAGACGTCCTCCCGGTTCATGCCGCGCAACGCCACCACGACAGCGAGGGAGGCCATTGCCGCGGCGAAGCTGGCCAGGAACAGCCACCGGATACTCCGCTCAAGCCTGGTCCGGGTGGACAACACAGGCACCAGGGAGAGGAAGACCAGGGTCATGAGCAGGTACCCCAGTTCCTCCAAGGCAATGAAGATCCCGTGGGGGTTGTACTGCGTGAAAATGGACCAACCGTCAAGCTGCCCTTTTTCAAGGCTGGTGGGCATGACCACTGCCTGGATGTAGTAGTTGATCAGGAGGACAGTCGCCGCGATCACCGCGAGGCACAGCGCCAGCGAACTGTAGGTCTTGCTTTTATCCGGTGCGTACTGATGAAGCGCGGCAACCAACGCCACGAAAAGCAGCATCAGGACCATCGCCGGAAACAGCCAGTAATAGTCTCCGGGCCATTGCTGAGGGATTCCGTCGCCAGTGAACGGGTAGGGGACCTTGTCCGGCAGTGCCGTCAGGGCAAGCGCAAATGTCAGGACTGTCACGCCGACAGTGGCCACTGCCACCCGGAACCCGAACCGGCAGGCGGCCCCGGCCGGGCTCAAGGCGCCCGGCCCGCCGCGTGCGGGTGCGCCGGCAGTTCGACTGCTTTTCCGTCTTGTTGGCATGGCTGTTCCCGCTCCTTGCGCCTACAGGTCCCGCGACTAGGATGCGGCTTAGCCGCCGGAGGAAACAGGGCATAAGGTCCCCGGGCAGGCTCAGGGACGGCCACCTGGTCAGTCCTGGCGGCCCTCGAGAATCCGCCGGGCGTCATCCTGCGCCTGGAGGGCACGGGGGCTTACCGCCTCGCCCCTCAGGTGGCCGGCAGCAGCGATGATGTTCCGGAGTTCCGAAACTGTGCGTGGTTCTGTCACCCCGTGGTGCGCCAGAGCGTGGCAGTTGGGGCACAGCGGAACAAGGTCGACAATGGGGTCCAACTGGTACCCGGCCCCGAGCATTTCCGGCGGCACTACGTGGTGGACGTCGATGTAGCCTGTGCCGGTGTCGCCGTACGAGGCCTCGAAAGAGAACCCGCAGGCAGCGCAGGACGTTCCATGGAAAGCAAGGCACATCCGGCGCGCTTCGGGGTCCCGCTCGTAGCGGTTCACCTCCATACTGCTGACCGCGGCCTGGGGATAGGTCCCGGAAACCACTTGGGCAGGGACAACGGCGGACGGCCCCTGCTCCCGCCACAGCCGGCGAAGGCCAGGCTCCGCCCCTGGTGGAAGGTCCATGCCTGAACGAAAGGTGATGTCGCGCCAGGCCATCCCGGGGACGGCATGGCTGATGGCCTCCGGCGGTATCTGCTCGCCGAGGGGGAGCAGGGCATCGAAAGCGACGCTGACGTGCCAGCCGGCGTCTTCGCGTTCCCCTCGTGGCATGGTTGCGTAGGGTTCGGACACCACCACCCCATGTCCGATGAGCCCGGAACCTGCGTCAGTGCTGCCCTCTACCAGGAGCCAGGCCTCAGCCCCCGGCCGGACATGCAGTGCGTGGCCAATGCTCCAGCGCTGCAGGAACCGCCCGGACTGTTCCACCTGCTCGACGGCGGCACGGTAGTCCCAGCGGTCCCATGCGTTGGGATTCCATCCAAGGAGGACTGCAGCCACTACTCACCTAATCCAGCACGTGCTGTGCGTCGGGTACCACAGCCATCCGAGCGGAACCTAGATAGGTTCCTTGGCCAGCGCCTTGGTCTTTGCGGGTGTTTCGCGGCCCAGACGCTGATCGAGCGTGACGCGCAGCCTGGCGGCCGCAACCTGGACCCGGTGCTCAGCCGGGGTGGCCTTCTTCGGGGCGGGACTGGCGGAAGTGCTCCGCGGAGGATGGACAAACCGGTGTTCAGGCGACGCTGCGCTCATGGTCCAGCCTCCTTGGTTGTGTCTTCATCCGTCGTTCCATTCTCGCCCATGTTGCGGCCGGCGTCCATGAACGGCATCTCCGCGCCGGTGTTTCCTTCCTCCCCGAGGTCGTCCCCGTTCTCATCCCCGGAGACGCTCTTCCACGCGATGTCGAACAACTCGAGTTCCTCGGTGCGCGCGAGTTCGCTGCGGGCCAGCACTTCCAGGGTGGCCAGTCCCAGGGCCTTCGTTCCCTCGTCCTGGTCCAGCGCCCGGTCCAGCGCCCACTGGGTCCGCCGCCACCATTCGGCCCGGCTGTCCGCTTCCGTCTTCTGCATCAGGGCCCGGGCGTCCGCTTCCCGCTTCTGGTCCAGGGCCGTCTTGTCCGCTGTGGTGCGCTGCTTGAGCGTGCGCCAGTTGATGTAGAAGGCGAGCAGGGCGGCGATGAGGACGGCCAACGGCCCGAGGCCGGCAAGGATCACCCACCAGTCAGCCGGTCCGGAATGCACCACGACATCAAGCGTGCTGGGGGTCGGTGCAGGGGTCACTTCGCCAGCATAGGCCGGGGAAGAGCGGCCGGCCCGCCTGACACCCCGCTACTGCCACACGCCTTCGCGGCCCAGGATCCTTTCCTCCTGGACGGCCGCAACGTCGTCGGACCACGTCCCCTCAAGAATGGTGGATGGGTTTCCGGGCCGAAAGGGTCCCAGGTCCCCGTGTCAGGTCTCCGCGGCGGACCAGCATGACGACGGCGACGACCAGCCAGGCTGTTGCCGCATGGCCCCACGGGTAGACCTGCTGGGGGATCCCGGGCGTCAGGGGGTTCAGGATGAACTGGAACGTCGCGAGGCTGGCGTGCATCAGCATTGCCAGGAGCAGGCTGCCGGTGTGGTCGTAGACCCACACCATGAGCACACGGTAGGCGGTGAGCTGCCCCACGAGCACGGCGACGAACCATAGGGACAGGAAGATCTCCAGCGGTATGCCGCCGTTTGTCCCGCCGCCGCCCCAGTAGCTCACGAAGAAATGCCATACACCCCACAGCACTCCCACCATGATTCCGGTCCAGAGCACGCTGAGGCGCCGGCGCGCCTTCGGGATGGCGAACCCGGTCCAGCCGATTTCTTCGAGGAGCCCGACCACCAGCCCGAGCACAAGCGCCATGACGATGGTGCCGGCCTTGTCTTCTGCCGTGGCGATCCGTGGTGCGTAATCCGCGGAGGACAACCAAAGGCCCAGCACGACGGCGGCCATCGTCACTGGCGCGACCAGCAGGGCGACGGCGTACCAGCGGCCGCCCACGCGCCACTTCTGCAGGCGCGACCATAATTCGCGGTACCCTGCCCGTCCGGACACGACTCCCGTCAGCAGCAGGCCGGCAACAGCCGGCCCGAGCAGCATCGCAGGCACGGTGACCGGGACCGTCAGCTGGAACTCTTCCGGGGTGGGCGACAGGCCGCCGGTGGAGGCCCATACGGCCAGCACAATGCTGCCCCATGACAAGAGGAAAGTAATGCCGTAATACCACCACAGCGGATGCTTCCGGACTGATGTCCGAAGGGCAAGCATGAGATCCTCCCGGTTTACGCCTGATGTACCTTCAGCTTCCCTTCCACGGAACGCACGGCATAGGGCCGTCCGGCCCGATTCGCCTGGAACATAGGGCAGGGGCTCCAGGGCCTGGCTCGGGCCAGGCGCAGGAACGGAGCAGCGGGTCAGACAGTTCCCCGCCGGGAGATCAGGACCGGGCCTCGCGCGTGGTGAAGGACCGCATGGGCGGTGGAACCGATGGTCTCCCGCAAAAAGCCGTGGCCTTTGGTTCCCACGACGAGCATCCGCGCGTCGTCCGAGGCTTTGAGGATGGCATGCGGGACCGACGCGTCGGTGAGTACCCTGCCCTCCACGGCAACGTAGGGTGCGAGCGCCCGGGCACGGTGGAGGGCGGCGTGGAGCACTTCGCCGGCGGCAGCCTCGGCGTCGGGTCCGTTCCGCTGTGCGTACCCGGCAGGCACATGGTGGACGTGGACGATATTGAGCTTTGCCTGCCATGCCGAGGCCAAGGCGCAAGCGTCCTCCAGGGCCGCGGGAGAACCGGATGCGTCAACCGCGACGACGACCGGCCCGCCAGGGTGGAGGTCCGGCCGGATCACAGCTACGGGGCAGGAAGCAGTGGCGGCGAGTTCCAGGCTCACCGAACCCACCAGCAGCCCCAGGAATCCGCCCAGCCCCCGGCTGCCCACAACAACCATCTCCTGGCCGGCAGAGATCTCGGCAAGGTACGAGGCGGGCAGCCCATGCAGCAGGGTGCCCTGGACGTCCAGCCCGGGTGCCGCGGCTTGGGCGCGGCCGACGCCCTCCTCGAGGATCGCCTGTGCTGACCGTTCCAGGCCGCTGTCCGCTACTCCTGGAACGGGGCCCAGTTTGTGGGTCAGCAGCGGCCAGATTGAAACGTGGACGACGTGGAGGGGACAGCCTCGCAGGTCCGCCTGTTGCGCTGCCCACGTGATGGCGGCGGCCGCTTCGGCCGAACCGTCGTATCCGGCGACGATGGTTCCAGGTTCCTCCATTGCTCCTCGCTCCTTCGCAGGGACCTTCGGCCCTGTGGCGGCTCGCTGTGGGACTCCATGCTGATGGGGTGGGCTTGCTGTGTACCCGCCCTTCCAGCAGAGCACCCGCAGTTGCCGGAAGCAAGAACTGTTGTCCGATACGAGGAGCACCACATGGCCGCCTGGCAGGAAAACATCACTCCGCACCGGTTCGAGGGCCAGACCGTCATCGTCACCGGCGCCGCCTCCGGCATTGGGCGTGCCACCGCCCTTCGTGTTGCCCGGGAAGGCGGCCGGGTGATTGCCAGCGACCTCAGCGCCGAGGGCCTGGACAGCCTCGCGGCGGAGTACGCCGAACTGGGTTTCGTGCCCGTGGCCGGGGACATCAGCAACGAGGCTGTGGTGCAGAGCGTCGTGGCTGCTGCCGGGGGGCGGGTTGACGCGCTGGCGAATGTCGCCGGGATCATGGACAGCTTCCAGCCGGTGCACGAGCTCGACGACGAAACGTGGGAGCGCGTGCTGAACGTCAACCTGACCGCCGTCATGCGGCTTACCAGGGCAGTGGTGCCGCTGATGCTGGCCGCGGGGTACGGCTCGATTGTGAATGTCTCCTCCGAGGCAGGCCTCCGCGGTTCCGCGGCAGGGGCCGCCTACACCGTGTCCAAGCATGCGGTGAATGGCCTCACCCGCAGCTCAGCCGTCATGTACGGGCGCCGTGGAATCCGCGTCAACGCTGTGGCCCCGGGCGGGACGAGGACCAATATCCACGCCGAGTTCAAGTCCCGGCTGGCTGCCGAGGTGCTGGGGCCGTTTATGCAGGCGAACGTTCCGCCCATCGCCGAGGCAGAGGAGGTCGCAGCGGGGATCACCTTCCTGCTGAGCAGGGACGGCACGAACATCAACGGCGTGGTGCTGGCCTCGGATAACGGATGGAACGCCATTTGAGCGGGCCGCGGGCCGCGGGCCGCGGGACAGGACAGGAAAGGAAAGGACAGGACAGGACTGTGCGCAGGATCGTTGGTCTGCTGCTGGCTTTGCTGGTGCTTCTGCCCGGCAGTGCAGGCGTTGCCTTCGCTGTTCCGCCGGCGTCCGTCGAGGTCCAGGATACGGCTGGGGTGCTGGACCGGAACACGCTGGTACCGGCCCTTGAACGCATTGAGTTCCACAATCCAACCAAGGTTGTGGTGTACACCTACAACGGCAGTGCGGAGGAGAACCTCAACGAGGAGGTCCTGAGGTTCGCCCGGGCCGAGCACCCTGAATGGATCAGCGCGGACGGCCAAAAGTGGGCGGACGGGCTGTTCATTTTTGCCCTCGACCCGGTGGGCCGCCATGTAGGCACATACATGGGCGAGGACCGCAAGGTGTCCCTGGAGCAGCGGACGGACATCCAGGACTCGGCCAAAGAACTTCTGCGGGACGCCCAGTGGACCGACGGAACCATCGCCGGCGTCCGGCGTGCCGCCGAACTCATCAACCAGCCCTGGTACCTCTCGGCTGCCTTCCTGGTCACTGCCTGGGTCACCGCTGGGCTGGCAGCCCTCGGCGCGGGAGCCTGGATCATCGTGCGGGCCGTGACCAGGTCCTCCAGCCGGAAAGAGATTGAGCGCGGGGACCGGAACTACGCGAACGTCAGCATGGATCTGGAGGTGACCGAGCTGAACGCCGGCACCATTCCCGAGGCATCCAGGTACGGAAGCCAGGTGCTTGAGAAACACCGCACGTTCCTGAACCGCTATAACGCAACCAGCGAGCTGTCCAACAAAGTGCACGCGTTCTCCGGGCGCGCTTTGAGCCGGCGGAAGAATCTCAAGCTCGCGCGACAGTACGCGGACGCGGCCTCGGAGCTCGACGCGCTGGACGACGTCATCGCGGACAGCAACGCCCTCCTGAACCGCGCCAGCGCCTGGCAGACTGCCTGGGACCGGCAGCTGGCACCCTTCCGCAGCGACCTGGCCGGACTTGAACAGCTCCTCACCAAGCGCCACGGGCAGGGGGATTCGGCCACCGCGGCGGCGCTGCGGTCTTTCCGCGACCAGAGCCTGCGGGAGATCGAGCGCTGGACCGCCGAGCTGGCGGAGGGAAGGATCGGCCCGGAAGAGGCGCTGGACCGCCTCTACGACGCCCGGACCCGGCTCGCCTCGCTCCTGGAAAGCCACGCGGAAACGGTCATCGGGGGCTTCGCGAAGAATGCACGTGAAGCCGAACTCATGCGGAAGGAAATGCAGGAAGCGCAGGAAGGCCTGGACCACCGGCGCCGTACCTATGAGCCAAGCATCCTGGGCACCGTCTACCCGTCCTACCACTTCTTCTCCGTGGCCACCTTCAATTCCGGGCTCAACACCGGGGTCAGCAGCGTCAGCTCCGCCCGCGGCGGAGGCGGCAGCACCACCGGCTATGGAAGCAGCGGCGGGAGCTTTTCCGGCTCGGGCAGTTCATCCAGCTTCTAGCGCCGGGACCTGCGCCTTCCGGGCGCCCTGTCCATTGGGTAATTCCAGGGGCTACCGGCGCGTTCCGCGGCGGGCCGAGCGGCCACCCGGGGCCGGCACTTACCCTAGGCACATGAGCGAGCGAAGAACTACGTGGCACGCGCGGCACAAGGAGGGCCTAAGCCGGGGTGAGCGGGCGGCGGACGTCCTCCGCAACGGGATGGGCAGCTGGACATTCGTGGGGCTCTTCGTCGCCTTCATGGCGGCATGGGCCGCATTTAACACCTACGTGCTGGCATCGGACGCCTGGGACCCCTACCCCTACATCCTCCTCAACCTCTTCCTCTCCATGCTGGCCGGGCTCCAGGGCGCCATCCTGTTGATTGCCGCAAAGCGCCAGGACGCCATCGCGGCGGCGATGGCCCGCCACGACTACGAGACGGACGTTCAGTCAAAGTCGGAAATCGACCGGCTGATGGCAATCAACAGCCAGCAGGTTGAGCTGCTGGAGGAGCTCCGGGCCATGATCTCCCGGCCAGGCGCGCTTCAACCCGGACCCCTGCCGCCGGGCGCGCCGCTACAGGGGGAAGATGCAGGCACGGACGACGGCGGCAGTACGGCCGGCCGCCCGGCCGGCGGATAGGCAGGGGTTGCCGGGCGGGGCGCGGCGGAACCGCAGACTGAAGATCAGGCGGCCGCTAGTCTGCCGGGGTGCCGGAGTCCGGACGGCCAGCGGCCTCCAGGCCGGCAGCGATCTCGTCAGCCCAGGCGTCGATGGCCGCCCAATCCCGGAAATCGCCTGCCGGCAGGGCTTCCTTCGCTGCCGGCGCGAGCCGGATGAGGCGCTCACCGATGCCGATGGGAGGGGAATCCGGGTTCCACGCGCCGAAGAAGACCTGTTCTCCGCTGGGCCGGAGCAGTTCCTGCAGTTCGGCGAACTCCTTGGGCCTGGCACTCTTCAAGACATCCTCACCGTCCTTATCGACAGTGTCGTTTCCGAGCGGGCCGCTGCTGAAGAGCCAGACCCTCCTGGCCTGCAGCTCCCGCCGGTGCCGCTTGGCGAAGGCCGTCGCTTCCCTAAGCCAGTGGACCATGTAGGCGGCGCTGCCCAGCACCACGGCTTCATACTGGCCCACGTCATCCACTTCTGCCACGGGCCGGGCCTCGGCCTCGATCCCGTCTTCAGTGATCCGGGCAGCGATGCGTTCGGCAATGCCGGCGGTGGAGCCGTGCCGGCTGGCGTACGCAACGAGAACCTTCATCGGGGACCTCCCTGATTGGCACTTAGGCGACGGGCCAGACAACCCGGGTCTGCCACTTCGCGGGGTCGGGTTCAGTTTCCGGGTCGCTCAGGTAGTACTCCCACATGGTGTCCGACGGGGTGAGTCCTTCGGCTTCCATCTGCCCCAGGATCGCGTGGTAGGTGTTCTCCAGGGTGTCGTACGGCCCGACGTGGAGCGCTTCCAGGGCATCTGTCTCAGGCAGGGTCCCGCTCGCCACCCCGTCAGCCTCCGTGAAGTTGCCGTCGATGGGGAAGCCGGCTTCCACGTCAACTGTCTCGCTGGGCATTCCCCGGTAGAGCGCAAAAGGCGGTCCTGCGGGGCTGGCACCCTGTTTCCGGGCCGCAGCCATCACCGTGCCGAAGGCCCGGCTGAAGAAGTCAGTCAGGGAAGCCATGGGGACGCGTTCGCGGACGACGGCGACGGGCTGCTCTGTAAGGTGGACTTTCCTTGGGTGCTGGGCAGAGTTGTTCATGGCATTAGCGTGCGCCGCAGGCTGCAGGCGTCACAGGGCCTTAGGACTCTAAATGGTGTCCGGGCCGCCCGGCCTCAGCCGGCAGCACCATAGGCTTCGCGCATCCAATGCTCCACTTCGGCGTCCAGTTGGCTACTCTCCAGCAGCTCAAGGTGGTGCATCCAGATTCCGGGGGACGGGTGCACGATTTGCTTGAACCGCGGCGATGGCAACTCGTAGGGGAGCGCAAGGGTCAGGACAACGGGAACCGAAGATTTCACATAGGTCCCAGGGCGCCAAAGAAACGCGAAGCCGTGCCGGCGGCGGAACGAAACCTGGCTTTTGGAAACCCGGACCTCCATCGGTCCGAGAGCGGATGCCATGCGTTCTGCCGCCCGGTAGATGCCGTAGGCCGTGGCGGAACCTTCAAAAAAACGGTCAAGCGTCCAGGGTTCGCCGCCCTCCACGGGAACGGGCGGGGTCTATTCGAATCCTGCGCGGGTGGCCTCGTCCAGCGGGGTGCGCCAGGTACCGGAGGCGGACAGGGTGAACCTCCTGCCCGTCACCGACTGGGGAACAATCCGGATGAGGTGGTCCTTGCCTACACCCTGCCAGGGAAAGAGCCCCCGCCGCGTCTCGTTCAGTGCCGGCCCCGCGGCATCGTCCTGGACCGCCCTGCCCTTGACCACAACGCTCCAGGCCAGGCCAAACTCGGCGCTGACGCTGTCCGCTTCCAAGGCAACCAGCGGGTTGGCTTCAATGGCCTGCAGCTTGGTTCCACTCCCTGTCCGGAAAACAAGGCCCTGGCCGTCAACCTTGAAGCCCACCGGGAACACATCAGGCTGGCCGTCCACGACGACGCCAAGACGTCCCACGCTGGTGTGTTCCAGTAGTTTCCAGCACTCGTCGGAGTCAAGGATCTCAGCTTCTGGCACCATGTTCTTGTCGGTCATGTCCAGATCCTACGGCGCCGGCCATAGCCCTGAAAGGGCCCAAAGACCTTTGACCTGTCCGCGAGTTCAGGCTTCCCTGTGGCTGCCCTGGTCCTGCAGGCGCGAGAGAAGCGTTTCAGCCCACGCAGCTGCGCGGTCAACCTCCCCTTTGCGAAGAGGGCCTTCGCTGCCCTTGACATGGAAGGCCATGGGGCCGGCGACAATGCTTGCGCCGGCGTCCTTGAGTGCCCGGCTGATTTTCCTGGCCGCATCCCCGTGGATGAAGAGCTTGAGCCTGGTGTCGAACGCGGCGGCCCGGACCCCTGACAGTCCACGGGCCGCAAGATCGGCGAGCGCCTGGGTGATTTTGGGCGTCGGGCGCCAGCCATTGATGGGACTGCCGACCACAAGGAGATCGCCGGACTGGACTGAACCGGGATCGAAACGGTCCACGGGGAAAGCAGCGGCCATGCTGCCCAGGCCCGCCGCCAGGGCTTCGGCGATGGTCCTGGTGTTGCCGTAGGCGGAGTCATAGACGACGAATGCCTTCATGGTCCTGGTCCCTTTCATGGACGGGCGGAAGCCGGGGTTCCCCTTTCAAGAATGCGCGCCGCCGGGCCTGGGCGGCAGGGGCGAAAGTCATACGGGAGGCGGGCTCCGGGCCTAAATGCCCTAGCGGCGGCCGAGGGGTGGCAGTACGTTCAGCTGTATGCTCAACAACTCACCGGAACGGGACGCCTCAGCGGCAGTGGAGGTCCTTGGCGCCAGTGCCTGCTGGGATCTCCTGCGGACAGTATCGGTTGGCCACCTCGCCGTCCTGGTTGACGGCCATCCGGAAATCTTCCCCGTGAACTACAAGGTGGACCATGAGTCGGTGGTCTTCCGCACCGGAGAAGGAACGAAACTTCACGCGGCCGCCGGGCCCGCCGCCGTCGCCCTGGAAGCCGACGGCACCGACCAGGGAACGCGAACCGCGTGGAGCGTCGAGGTGAAGGGCCATGCGGTTGTCCTTGAACCTTCCCCGGACCTGATGACCGGCGTCGGGCTCACCCTTTTTCCGTGGCAGGCGGGGCACAAGGACTACTTTGTGCGGATAACTCCGACGGCGGTGACCGGCCGGCGCTTCAAGATCACTTCGCCGCTGACCTGGTGGAGCCACCTGGATGATCCGGCGCGGGCAGGTTTTGCCTGAGGGTCGGCCGGCCGGTCCGCCCGGCACGTCCCTGGGGCCGCTGCAGGCGGCGAACCCCGAGCAGCCCCGCACGTCCCTGGCGGGCAGGGGCATCGCGTCTGTCCGGCTGTTCCCGCTGGTGGCATTGACATGCCTGATGCTCGCGGTGACGGGACTGTTGCTGCAGTCCGGCCTGGGGCAGCCGGCCCGGCTCGGCGCGTCCGCCTATGCCGCCGTCGTCGGCGTGACCCGTGCCGTGTCAATGTTCCGTTCCCTGCGCCAGGGCCGTTGGGGGATCGACGTCCTGGCACTCATGGCCATTGGCAGCACGGTGTGGGTTGGTGAGTACCTTGCTGCCTTGGTGGTCATCCTCATGCTTTCCGGCGGGGAAGCACTTGAAACCTTTGCCCAGGGACGCGCAGCACGGGAGCTGAGGGCGCTCCTGGACAGGGCTCCGCGGTTCGCGCACCGGGAAGCCCCCGGATCAGTCCTGGAGGACACCCCGGTTGGCGGGGTGCTGCCGGGGGACGTGCTGGTAGTGCGTCCCTCCGAGCTCGTACCAGTGGACGGGGAGCTCCTCTCGGACGCTGCCAGCATGGATGAATCCTCGCTGACGGGCGAAAGCCTCCCGGTTGAGCGGGTCCGGGGCGACCTCCTGCTCAGCGGCTCCGTCAACGGCGAGACGGCCATCAGAATGCGGGCCGCCGCGACCGCGGACGATTCACAATACAGCCGCATCATCGCCCTGGTGGAGGAGGCGGCGTCCAGCCGCGCCCCGGTGGTCCGCCTGGCGGACCGCTACGCCGTTCCGTTTACCGCGCTCGCGGTCCTCATGGCTGCAACCGCGTGGCTTCTTTCAGGGGATCCCGTGCGGATCGCCCAGGTCCTGGTGGTGGCAACTCCGTGCCCGCTCCTGATCGCCGCGCCGGTGGCCTTCCTGGCCGGCACCAGCCAGGCCGCCCACAAGGGCATCATCATCAAGAACAGCGGAACCCTCGAGCAGCTGGCCAAGGCCAGGACCGCGGTGTTCGACAAGACAGGAACGCTGACCTCCGGGCGGCCGGTCCTGGATACCGTGCAGGCAGCACCGGGAGGGGAGGGAAGCGGATCGATGAACCCTGCGCGGATCCTGCAGCTTGCCGCCTCCGCAGAGCAATACTCCTCGCACGTCCTGGCAGCCTCCGTCATTGAAGCTGCCGCCCTGCGCGACCTTGAACTCCTGCCGGTAACCCGGGCCACGGAACATGCCACCCAGGGGGTGGAGGCGGTATGCGGCGGGGACACGGTGGTGGTGGGCAAGGCGGGCCTGGTCCGCAGCTCAGCACGGGGTTTCCGGGAAGCCGCCCTGCGCAGCGGGCAGCTGGCGGTCTACGTGGCCGTGAACGGCACGTACGCAGGCGCCCTCATCATGAAGGACCCGCTGCGCGCCGACGCAGGGCAGACGCTTGCCCGGCTGCACCGCCTGGGAATCCGGCACACCATGCTGCTGACCGGTGATGCCCGGGGGACCGCGGCGCACATTGCCGAAGAAGCAGGCATCCGGCACGTGCAGGCGGACTGCCTTCCCGAGGACAAGGTCAACGCGGTGGCCGGCGTGCGGGAGCGACCGGTGCTGATGGTGGGCGACGGCGTCAATGACGCCCCTGTGCTCGCCGCGGCGGACGTCGGGATAGCCATGGGGGCCAAGGGCGCCACAGCCGCGAGTGAGTCGGCAGACGTGGTGATCATGCTCGACGACCTGTCCAAAGTCGCCGTTGCAGTCGAAATCGGGAAACGCACCGTCGCTGTGGCCCTGGTGAGTATCTGGACAGGAATAGGCCTCAGCATCGGGCTCATGGCTGTTGCCATGACCGGGTACATCCCGGCCGTCACGGGGGCACTCCTCCAGGAACTCGTGGACCTGGCCACAATCTTGAACGGGTTGAGGGCGCTGCACGGACCCAGGCCGAAAAGGCCCGTGGGCCGAGGCTGAAACGGCAGGGGGCCGGCATGACCTTCGGCCCTTCCCACGGCCGCCGCCAGTAGGGAATGTGGTGGATATGAAAGCAGAAACAGTGTCCAAGCCCGTCATTGTGGGTGTCGACGGGTCAGAATTCTCATCGGCAGCCCTGAGGTACGCGGGCACCCTCGCGGCCCGCCTTGGCGCCCGGCTGGAGGTCATCACCTGCATCGGCATGCCGGACTACCTGGTGCTGCCCCACATTGAAGGCGCCGACCGCCAATTTACCGCGAGGCTTGAGGACGCGGCCCGCCGGTTGGTGGACGAAGCCCTGGGGAGGGCATTCTCCGGCGACCGGCCCGAAGATGTCGGGGTAACGGTGAAGTTCGGGCCGCCGGGCAAGGTCCTCGTGGAGGAAAGCCGGCGGGCACAGCTTCTGGTAGTCGGGCGGCACGGTGAGGGAGGGTTCCTCGGAACCAGCATGGGCTCCGTCAGCAAGGCGTGCGCCGCACGGTCCGTGTGCCCGGTGCTCCTGGTGGGCCAGGAGGCGGACGTCGTGTGATGACCGCGGCTGGCCTGACCTCGGTCCAGGCCGCGGATCTCCTGAAGCAGGCAGGCCCCAACCTCCTTCCGGCCGAGAAACCGGTGCCCCAGTGGCGGAAACTCTGGGGGGAGCTGACGCACTTCTTCGCCCTCATGCTGTGGTGCGCGGCGGGCCTTGCCTTCCTCGCGGACATGCCGCAACTGGGCGTGGCGATTATCGTCGTCGTCCTTGTCAACGGCGTCTTTGCCCACATCCAGCAGGAACGCGCCCAGCACGCGGCGGCGAAACTGCGGGGACTGCTGCCCGCTGACGTACTGGTGCGGCGGGACGGGCGCGTCCGGAAAGTCCATGCCAGTGAACTGGTGATCAACGACGTCGTGCTGCTGGCCGCCGGAGACCGCATCCCCGCCGACGTCGTGCTGGTCACCGCTGCGTCCTGCACCGTGGACGAATCCATGCTGACCGGGGAGAGCGAACCGGTGCCGAAAGCCGGCGGCGATCCTGCCTGGGGCGGGACGTTCCTGGTCAACGGCAACGCGGAGGCCGCCGTTTCGGCCACGGGCGCCAGGACCCGGCTGGCCGGGATCGCGCTCCTGACCAGCGGAGCCGTTTCCCCACCCACTCCGCTGTCCTTGGAACTGCGCCGGATCGTCCGCGTGGTGGCATCCGTTGCCCTGGCAATTGCCGCCGTCTTTTTCCTGGTGTCCCTGCTGGTGGGCATCCAGTGGCGGGATTCCTTCCTCTTCGCCATCGGCGTCGCCGTTGCCCTTGTTCCCGAGGGCCTGCTGCCCACGGTGACGCTGTCGCTCGCGATGGGCGCCCAGCGCATGGCTGCCCGCAATGCGCTGGTCCGCAACCTTGAGGCGGTGGAGACCCTTGGGTCCACCACGTTCATCTGTACGGACAAGACGGGCACACTGACCCAGAACAGGATGAACGCCGTCGAGGTCTTCACCTCCCAAGGAGAGGTACACATTGCCGGTGACGGGTACAACCCGGAAGGGACAGTCCTGGGGGAGGGAAAGGACAAAGCCGCCGAAACTGCGCTCGCGGCCCTTGCCGCCTCACAAGGCCGCGCCGAACTGCACGAAGGACAGTGGCGGGCCTCCGGCGACCCAATGGAAGCGGCCATCGACGTGCTGGCACGGCGGCTGACAGGGGCAGCAGGCGACGGGAGGGTGCCTTCGCGCAGGCTCCCCTTCGATCCCGTACGACGGCGGGAATCGGCGATCGTTGGACAGGACCTGTTCTGCAAGGGCGCCCCGGAGGCGGTTCTTCCGCTCTGCGGCGCCGTGCCCGAACCGGTCGGGGAACAAGTCCATCTGATGGCCTCCCGGGGGCTGCGTGTCATCGCCGTGGCGCGGCGGAAGTTGGAGGGCGCGCCGGCGCTCTGGGAGTCCCGCCCCGCCGAGGACATCGAACGCGGCCTCGAGCTGCTGGGCCTGATCGGGCTTCATGATCCGCCCCGGCCGGACGTGGGCGAGGTCATCCGGACCGCCCGTAATGCCGGTCTCAAACTCGCCATGATCACCGGTGACCATCCGGGTACTGCTGCGGCCATCGCGCGTGAGATCGGGTTGATGGGGGTTCCCGAACGGGTGCTGGAAGGCACGGAGCTCCCGGACGACGAGCAGTTGCTCGGCGCGCTCCTGGACCGCGACGGAGTGGTGGTGAGCAGGGTTTCCCCGGAGCAGAAGCTGCGGGTTGCCAGGGCGCTGCAGTCCCGGGGACACGTGGTGGCCATGACCGGAGACGGTGTAAACGACGGCCCGGCCCTGCGCGAAGCGGACATCGGGGTGGCCATGGGCTTAAGCGGCACCGATGTCGCACGCGAAGCGGCCGATCTGGTCCTCCTCGATGACCACTTCGGAACCATCGTGGCCGCCATCGAACAGGGCAGGGCCACCTACGCCAACATCCACAGGTTCCTTACCTACCACCTCACGGACAACGTGGCGGAGCTGACCCCGTTTGTTATCTGGGCGCTCTCCGGCGGGCAGTTTCCGCTGGCCCTCGGCGTCCTGCAGATCCTTGCCCTGGACATCGGAACCGACCTGCTGCCGGCTCTGGCCCTGGGCGCTGAGCAGCCGGGCAAACGCGTGCTTGCGCGGCCCCCGGAACGGCGGCACCTGATGGACCGGAAGCTGATGGTGCGCGTCTTCTGCGTGCTTGGCCCCGTGGAGGCCGTCATCGAAATGGCCGCATTTTCCGCGGTGCTCTTCGGCGGTGGCTGGGACCGCGGCGAGACGCCGGAGCCCGGGCTGCTGATGGCCGCCTCAGGTGCCGCTTTCACAGCGGTGGTGCTGGGTCAGCTGGCCAACGCCTTCGCCTGCCGGAGTGCAACCGTTCCGCCCTGGCGGCTGGGCTGGGGCACGAACAGGCTCCTGGCATGGGCGATCCTGGCTGAGCTGGGTGTGCTCGCGGCTTGCCTGTTTATTCCCCAGCTCGCCGCCGTCCTGGGGCAGGCACCCCCGGCGCCTGCAGGACTCCTCGTGGCATTGTCGGCAGTGCCGGCCGTCCTGGCTGCGGACTGGGCCTACAAGCGCATCAGGGGCCGCTCCAACCACGCATGACCGGCAGCCTCCCCTGGTGCGGGGCCCGGCAAGGGGCGCGCTCCGGGGGCGGGCCGTGCTCGGGACCAAAGACTCTGCCCGGCGTCTTCCGCCACGGCCCAGAATCAAGGCATGACTGCACCCGCAACCCCCCGTGCCGATGTCCATGTCATGTGGATCGCTGACACCGGGATAGGGGACATCGCGTCCGTGGGGGGAAAGAACGCCTCCCTGGGCGAGTTGAGCCGGTCCCTGCGTTCGGCCGGCGTGAGGGTCCCGGAAGGGTTCGCCACCACCGCTGCTGCCTACCGCGCTTTCCTGGAAGCCAACGCCCTGGAGCCGCGCATCCGGGCCTACATCGGGGAGTACCGCGCGGGGCGGGCCACCCTGCGCCAGGCCGGGGCGGCCATCAGGGAACTGTTTCTGTCGGCCACTTTTCCGGAAAGCACCGGGCAGGCAATCGAGGAACACTACCGCCTCCTTTGCCGCCGCGCCGGCCAGCCCGAGGTTGCGGTTGCGGTCCGCAGCAGTGCCACAGCGGAGGACCTGCCGGACGCCAGTTTCGCGGGCCAGCAGGAGACGTTCCTCAATGTGGCGGGGGAACGCGCCGTCCTCGAAGCCTGCCGGAACTGCTATGCCTCGCTGTTCACCGACCGCGCCATCAGCTACCGGGAAATGAAGGGCTACGACCACCTGGAGGTGGCATTGTCCGTAGGTGTCCAGCGCATGGTCCGCTCGGACGTCGGCGCTTCGGGGGTCATGTTCTCCATCGACACGGAGTCCGGGTTTCCGCAGGCCGTGCTTATCAGCGCGGCCTGGGGGCTCGGCGAGACGGTAGTGCAGGGCACCATCAACCCGGACAAATACCAGGTGTTCAAACCGCTGCTCGCCGATGACCGCTTCAGCCCCGTGATTGACAGGGAACGCGGCGCAAAGGAACGCAAGATGGTCTACAGCCTCGGGGGAAACGCGAGGACCCGGATGGTGGAAACGAGCCAACGGGAGCAGGAGACCCTGGTGCTGAACGACCAGGAAGTTGTCCTGCTGGCGCGTTGGGCCGCTGCCGTGGAGGCACACTACGGCAGGCCCATGGACATGGAATGGGCCAAGGACGGCGTAACGGGCGAACTGTTCATGGTGCAGGCCAGGCCGGAGACGGTCCAGGCCCGGCGCAGCAGCTCCACGTTCCGCACCTACCACCTGCGTGAGCCGGGGCGCGTGCTGGCATCAGGGGCGGCGATCGGTGATGCCATAGCCAACGGGCCGGCCTGCGTCATCCGGGATGCGAAGGACATCGAATCGTTCGTGGACGGCTCGGTGCTGGTGACCCGGATGACAGATCCGGACTGGGTGCCCGTGATGCAGCGTGCAGCGGGCATCGTCACGGACCACGGCGGGCCTACCAGCCACGCGGCGATCGTGAGCCGGGAACTGGGCGTACCCGCCGTCGTCGGAACACGCAACGCAACCGAAGCCCTGCCTGACGGTGACCCCATCACCCTGTCCTGCGCGGAAGGCGAAGAAGGCCGGGTGTACGAAGGACTCCTGGAGTACACCGTGGAGGAAGTGGACATGGAGGCTCTTCCCGCCACCGGCACCGATATCATGGTCAACATCGGCAGTCCTGCCGCAGCCTTCAAATGGTGGCGCCTGCCGGCGGCTGGAGTGGGGCTGGCCCGGATGGAATTCATCATCAACAACCTCATCCGCATCCATCCGATGGCCCTGGTGCACCCCGAGCGGGTGGCAGACCCTGGGGAAGCAGCGCTCATCCGCAAACTCACCAGCGGCTACCGGGACCCCCAGGAGTACTTCGTCGACGTGCTGGCCACCGGGATCGCCAAGATCGCGGCGCCGTTCCACCCCAGGCCCGTGATCGTCCGGCTGAGCGACTTCAAGACCAACGAGTACAGCCACCTGATCGGCGGCGGCTATTTTGAACACGCGGAAGAAAACCCCATGCTGGGTTTCCGCGGTGCCTCGCGCTATTACAGCGAGCACTACCGCGAGGGCTTTGCCCTGGAATGCAGGGCCCTTAAGCGCGTCCGCGAGGAAGTGGGTTTCGCCAACGTCATTGTCATGGTTCCCTTCTGCCGGACCTTGCGCGAGGCTGACCTGGTCATAGAGGCCATGGCCGGGCACGGCCTGGTGCGGGGCAGCGCCGGGCTGCAGCTCTACATGATGTGCGAGATACCCTCCAACGTGGTGCTGGCGGAACAGTTCGCCCAGCGCTTCGACGGCTTTTCCATTGGCTCCAACGACCTCACCCAGCTGGTCCTGGGCGTGGACCGCGACTCTGAGCAGCTGGCCGGGCTGTTCGACGAAAGGGACCCCGCCGTCAGTTCGATGATTGCCCAGGCCATCGACAAAGCACACGCGGCCGGCATCAAGATCGGAATCTGCGGGCAGGGCCCGAGCAACCACCCGGACCTTGCCGAGTTCCTGATCAGCAAGGGCATTGATTCCATCTCGCTGAACCCGGACACGTTCCTGAAGGCCCTGCCCGTCATCGCCGCAGCCGAGCAGCGGCTGGGCAGACAGGCCTAACGGCACTGTCACGGGCGGACGGCCTGCTGGTATCCCTGTCATATGACCGCGTCGCCCACTGCTGCTGCCGCCAAGCCGCCCTTTGACGCCGTTATCTTCGACCTGGACGGGGTGGTCACCAACACGGCGCTGGTGCATCAGGCCGCCTGGAAAGAGGCCTTCGAACAGATCCTGCAGGACCCCCGGATACCCGCCACCGCGGACCGGTCCCCCCTCACCAAAGCCGACTACCGCAACTACATTGACGGCCTTCCCCGGGAAGAAGGCGTGCTGAAGTTCCTTGCCTCCAGGGGAGTGAAAGTCGACCGGGGATCTGACCGGGATGAGCCGGGCACCTGGACGGCTTTTGGGCTGGGCGCCCTTAAGAACCGCCTGTTCCTCGAGCACCTGAGGGAGGACGGCGTCCAAAGCTATCCGGGGACAATGCAGCTGCTGCAAAGACTTTCCGACGCCGGTGTTCCCACCGGTGTGGTCACGTCCAGCCGCAATGCCTCCTCCGTCCTGGACGCGGCCGGCATTCCGGGCTATTTCAACGTCATCCTGGACGGGACCGCCGCAGCAAACCTGGGCCTCCGCGGGAAGCCCGCCCCTGACGTCTTCCTGGCCGCCGCGTTCCGCCTGGGGGTATCGCCGTCCCACGCCGTGGTCATTGAAGACTCGGTCGCGGGGGTACTGGCGGCGCACCGGGGCGGATTCGGGTTGGTGGTGGGAATCGACCGCAACGGCAGCCGGCGGGAACTCGAAGCCGCCGGGGCGCGCTCTGTCCTCAACGACGTTGGCGAACTGGACCTGGGCCTCGTTGTGGGTGATCCCTGGCAACTGATCTATGAGGGCTTCGACGCCGGCCACGAGGGGCACCGCGAAGCGCTTACCACCCTTGGCAATGGCTACTTTGGCGTGCGGGGAGCGGCGCCGGAGGGCGGAAGCTTCCGGTACCCGGGCATGTACCTCGCGGGCGTCTACAACCGGGTGGCCTCCGAGGCGGCCGGTGAAGTGCTCGTGGAAGAGCACATGGTCAATGCCCCTGACTGCCTTCCGGTCGACCTTCGGCTGTCGCCCGGACAGTGGTGGTCGACGGGTGGAATGACAGTCCTCCGCGAGCGCCGCACCCTGGATCTCCAGCGCGCCGTCCTGGAGCGGCGGCTGCTGCTGGAAGCCGCTGACAAGCGGCGCCTGGAAGTTGTCCAGACGCGTTTCGCGTCCATGGCCGAGCCCCACCTCCTTGCCCTGGACATGAAAGTCACCCCGCTGGGCTGGAACGGTGTTGTGGAAGTCCGCAGCGGCGTCAACGCCGGTGTCAGGAATATGAACACTCCCGGCAAGGGGTCGGTTCCCGGGAGCCACCTGGTGGACCGGACCAAGGCCGGAAGCGGCGTCGAGCAATCCAATCCGGAAGACATTTCGGTCGTCGAAGCTGAAACGACGCAAAGCCTGGTCCGGATTGCTGCCGCGTTCCGTACGTTGGTATCCGGGGCGGCGGGCGGCGGACATCCCGGCAGGAAGGGTGCCTTTCACTTCCGGACGTTCGAGGTTCCGCTCGTCGACGGGGCACCGTCCAGGATCAGCAAGGCCGTGGCCGTAGTGACCTCCCGTGACCGCGCGATTTCCTCCCCGGCGTCGGCTGCGCGGGCCGTACTGGAGCGGTGTGGTGACGATTTCGAAGCCCTCCTGTCTGCCCACCAGGAGGCCTGGCGGCGTGAACTGGACCCGTTCCGGGTGGATATCGACGCGCCGGTCCAGGTGCGCCTGGTCCTCAACCTGCACATCTTCCACGTGCTGCAGACCCTGACCCGCCATACGGCCGAGCTGGATGCGGGAGTCACTGCCCGCGGTCTCCATGGCGAGGGTTACCGGGGCCACGTCTTCTGGGACGAGCTGTTTGTGCTGCCCCTCCTGACGTCGAGGACGCCCGATCTTGCCCGGTCCCTCATCGACTACCGCTGGCGGAGGCTTCCCGCGGCCCGCCACGCGGCCTCCGTCCTGGGGTTCTCCGGTGCGAAGTTTCCGTGGCAGAGCGGCAGTGACGGGACGGAGGAGACGCCCAAATGGCTCTATAACGACAGGTCCGGGCGGTGGGTCAAAGACAATTCGCATATGCAGTTGCACGCTGGCCTGGCCGTGGCCTTCAACGCCTGGCAGTACTACCAGGCCACCAATGACAAAGCCTGGCTCCTCCGGCGGGGCGCTGAACTGGTCATCGACGTTGCCCGGTTCTTCTCGTCCCGGGCGGAGCGCAGCCAGGACACCGGCCGTTACCACCTCCGCGGCGTCGTGGGGCCGGATGAGTACCACACGGGATATCCGGGCAGCGCCGATCCGGGACTTGATGACAACGCCTACACCAACGTGATGGCTGCCTGGGCATGCCTCCGGGCCGCTGAGCTTGTCTCCATTGTGCAGGGCAACGAATTGGGCGGGCTGATGGACCGCCTCGGCATTACGGATGAGGAAGTTGCCGGCTGGGAGCAGGTGGGCAAGGCATTTTTCGTTCCCTTCCACTCCGACGGCATCATCAACCAGTTCGCCGGTTACGAAGAGCTGGAGGAACTCGACTGGGAACGCTACCGGGAGGCCTATGACAGCATCGAGCGGCTGGACCTGATCCTGGAGGCCGAGGGGGACGGTACCAACCGCTACAAACTCGCCAAGCAGGCCGATGTCCTGATGCTGCCCTACCTGCTGGGCCAGGAAGGGCTCATCAGCCTTCTTTCCGAACTCGGATACGCCTTCACCGCGGACCAGCTGAACCGGACCATTGAGTATTACCTCGCCCGGACTGCCCATGGATCCACGCTGAGCCGGGTGGCGCATGCATCCGTGCTGGCCGCGGTGGATGCGGACCGCGCATGGGACAGTTTCCGGGAAGCCCTCGATGCCGACCTCGACGACACGCAGCACGGCACAACCCGGGCCGGAATCCATTTGGGCGCCATGGCCGGGACCATCGACGTCATCCAACGCAGCTTCGCCGGGCTGCGGCTCAGCGGCGACACCATTGTGTTCGCGCCCAACCTGCCCACCGGGCTGCGGGCTGTGGCCTTTGAAGTCCGCTACCGGGGACATCACCTCAAGATTGAACTCAAGGACGGGCGCCTGCACATTGCCTCCGCACCAGGAGACGCGGCCCCCATCACGCTGCATGTGAACGGGAGGGACACAGCCCTCCCGGCCGGGCTGGCCAGGAGTTTCCGCCTGCCGGCGAAGGCACAGGGATCGGCCGCATCATGAAGCAACTCGGAATCCTCACCAGCGGCGGCGACTGCCCGGGGGTGAACGCCGTGATCCGGGGAGCCGTGCTGGGGGGCGATGTTGCCCACGGATTCGGATTCCTGGGCTTCCGCGATGGCTGGCGGGGAGTCCTGGAGCAGGACGTTGTTCCCTTGCCCCGGTCCAGTGTCCGGGGACTTTCCCGGCTTGGCGGAACCATCCTGGGAACCTCCCGCACCAATCCGCTCAAGGACGGCGGCATTGACGCGGTAAGGGAAAGCCTCCGGCGCAACGGCCTGGACGGCCTTATCGCCATTGGCGGTGAAGGAACGCTGGCGGCGGCAAAAGCCCTGTCCGACCAGGGCATCAACGTGGTGGGTGTACCCAAAACGATCGATAACGATCTCGGTGCAACCGACTACACCTTCGGTTTCGATTCAGCAGTGCAAACGGCAACGGAAGCCATAGACAGGCTGCGGACCACCGGGGAATCCCACCACCGGTGCATGATCGCGGAGGTCATGGGCCGCAACGCCGGCTGGATTGCGCTCCACGCGGGAATGGCATCAGGCGCCCACGCCATCCTGCTTCCCGAGCATCCCGTGTCCTTGGAGCAGGTCTCGGCCTGGGTCATGTCGGCACGGGACCGCGGAAGGGCACCCCTGGTGGTGGTGGCGGAGGCGTTTGCGCTGGAGGGACAGGAAGCACCCTATGCGCCCCGGGGCCTAGATACTTTCGGGCGGCCCCGGCTTGGCGGCATCGGCCGCCTGCTGGAACAGCAGTTGCAGCAGCTGACCGGCATTGAAACGCGGGCCACCGTCCTGGGCCATATCCAGCGGGGCGGTGAACCGACGGCCTACGACCGCGTGCTTGCCACGAGGCTCGGGATGGCCGCCGTGGAAGCGGCAGCGAACGGGAGTTGGGGGACCATGGTGTCCCTGCGGGGAACCGACGTTGTCACCGTGGGCCTGGAGCTCGCCCTTGGAACTTTGAAGGTGGTACCCGAGGAGCGGTACCGGGAGGCGGCAGTCCTGTTCGGCTGACCGGAGTGGTGCCTGGCCCCGGCAGTACCAGGCACCAGCCGTCAACCCCTGCTAATCGGGATTTTCGAGGCCGCCGATCCCTGGCCCTGGTCCGGCAGGGGAGCACGGACTTCCAGGACGCCGTCCTTGTAGGACGCGGTGACGTCGCCCTGCTGGACGCCGCTGGGCAGCGGGAGCCGCCGGACAAAGGAACCGTAACGGAATTCGGACCGGTAACTGTCCTTGTGTTCCTTCTTTTCCTGCCGCTCGGCCTTGATGGACAGCACGCCGTCGGTCACTGTCACGTCAACGTCCTTGTCCGGGTCGATGCCGGGCAGCTCCGCCCGCACCACCAAGGTGTTGCCGTCCACCATCTCCTCTACCCGGATGGCGGCCGTCCCCGTCTCGCCTTCGAACAGCCTTTCGATCAGGTCCATGGGGGAGCGGCGCGACTCAAACCACTTCATCAGCTCGGTCATTATTGCCTCCTGCTCATACTGGTCCGGGACAGCTGGTTGCCCCGGCACTACCACCATCCGCTTTACGCGGTGAAGGTTCCAGAGTCCAAGGTCCCACCCTGGCCTGCAGGTGTTTCCGGGCGAACCCGGAGCACGGCGGAACCGGTGATCCTGTCCCCGGCAAGATCGTCCAGCGCGGTAGCGGCTGCATCAAACGGGTAGACGGTGGTGGCCGGTGCCAGCGGAATTTCGGCTGCGAGCGCCAGGAACTCCAGTCCGTCCGCCCGCGTGTTGGCGGTAACGCTGCACACTTGACGCTCGTAGAACAGATGGTCATGGTAGTTCAGGGCCGGTATGTCGCTGAGGTAGATGCCCGCAATCGCCAGCGTTCCGCCACGATCGAGGGCCCGGAGCGCCACCGGCACGAGGTCCCCCACAGGAGCAAAGAGGATGGCGGAATCAAGCGGCACCGGTGGATCGTCGTAGGCGCCGCCGACGTACTCTGCGCCGAGATCCCGGGCAAGGGCACGGGCCTTCGCCGAGCGGGTCATGACGTAGACGGACGCCCCCTGGTGCATCGCCAGCTGCGCGGTCAGGTGGGCGGAACTGCCGAAACCGTAGATGCCAAGGCGGCCCCCGGCCGGCACACGGGCCCGCTTCAGCGCGCGGTAGCCGATGATGCCCGAGCACAGCAGGGGTGCCGCCTCTTCATCGGTGAACACCTCAGGGATAGGGTAGGCAAAGTCCTGGGCGACAGTGAGCTGCTGGGCGTAGCCGCCGTCCTTGTCCCACCCGGTGAAGACGGGTGCCGTGCACAGGTTTTCGTCCCCGCGGCGGCAGTAGGCGCAGGTACCGCAGACCCCGCCAAGCCAGGCGATGCCTACCCTGTCACCCGGTGCGAACGGGGAATTGCCCGGCCCGGTCCCGGCTACCACGCCCACTGCCTCGTGCCCTGGCACAACACGGGGACGGCGGGGCGGGAGGTCCCCTTCGGCGAGATGCAGGTCCGTGCGGCAGACACCGCACACGCTCACGTCAACCAGGAGTTCGTTGGCCCCGGGCCTGGGGTTTTCGCGGATCCCCATGGTCAGGGGACGGGTAGAGACGGGGCCGGGGCGGCCCACCCACCAAGCGAGCACCGATTCCTCCTCGTGCCATCCGGCTTATCACTGTGGCACGGCCGGTGCAGCCCGGCCAGAGCCGAAAGTCATTTTCCGCCAGCCATTCCTGGGCCGCCGGCCAGGCGCCGTTGAAAACGGCCGATTCCTTCGATAGCCAGGCTTCCTGCCACGGCCACTATGACGGAGGCCGCCAGCAGGTCCGGGGGCGGCCAGTCGAGCCTGAAGAAATCCTTGACCGGAGGGACAGTGAACAAGAGGACCAGGCCGCCGTACATGCCGGCCAAAATGAGGGTTTTGATCCAGTTCAACGGCCGGGATGCCATCACCAGGATCCATGCCGCGATCAGGGCGAGGCTGATGATGGTGGCAGACTGGACCGCCCCGGCGCCGTGCTGGCCGCCCAGCCGCGCGTAGGCGGCGACCGCCAGCACGCACAGCGCGGCGCACATACCGGCCGGTACCGAGAAGGCCAGGGAGCGTTTCAGGAAACCAGGTGCATAGCGCTGTGCACTGGGCTGGAGGGCCAGGAAGAATGCGGGCAGGCCGACGGTCAGTCCGTCCAGTACGGACAGCTGGCGCGGAAGGAACGGGAAGGGCAGCAGCAGCAGGGCGAAAGCCAACGAGGTCAGCGTTATGTACACGGTCTTGCTGAGGAACACCATGGAGACCCGCTCGATGTTGCTGATGGCGCGGCGGCCCTCCGCCACGACCGCGGGCAACCTGTCGAAGCGCCCGTCCAAAAGGACAAGCCGTGCCACGGCCTTGGTGGCCGGTGATGCCGTGTCCATGGCGATGCCCAGGTCCGCATCCTTCAGCGCAAGCACATCATTGACGCCGTCTCCGGTCATTGCCACCGTGTGCCCGCGCCGCTTCAGGGCCTGGACCATGTCCCGCTTCTGGGCAGGGGTGACGCTGCCGAACACGTGGTGGTCCTCCATGGTCTTTTCCAGCAGGACGGGGTCGGCGGGCAGGTTTCGCGCGTCATAGGCCGCACCCTGTCCAAACCCCACTTCGCGCGCCAGGACGGCAACAGTGCGCGGATCGTCCCCGGAGATGATCTTCACGGCGACCCCCTGCTGCCGGAAGTATGCGAGGGTCTTGTGTGCGTCCTTCCGGATGTCCTCACGGAAGGTCAACAGCACCACCGGAACAAGTTCGGGGGGCAGCCGGCCGCTTTCGCCCCATTCGGGCACGGAACCGGGCAGGGAGCCCGGCATGTGGGCGAGTGCCAGGGTCCGCAGCCCGGTGGAGGCCAGTGCCGCGGCGAGCCGGTGGGCCCCGGCACGCCGGGAGGATCCCGCAAGGACGGCGTCAGGAGCTCCCAACACCCAGGTTCCGGGAGCCCCGGACCCGGGCGGGAACGTCACTGCGCTCCATTTCCGGGCGGAAGTGAACGGCACGGACGCGGCTGCCGGCAGGAGGTCGCCCGCCGGAAAAGCGGCGCCGATGGACTTGGCCGTCGTGCTGGCTTCCTCGTTTGCGCCGAACCACTCCAGGGCCCTCCGCCACCCCTCCGCCGGCGGTGTGCCGGCGTCGTGCACGGCGTCGAATTTGATGGAACCGGAGGACAGGGTGCCCGTCTTGTCCAGGCACAGGACGTCGACCCTCGCCAGGACCTCAACGGCCGCCAGCTCCTGCACCAGGACCATGTGGCCGGCAAGCCGGACCCCGCCCACGGCAAACGCAACGCTGGTGAGCAGGACCAGGCCGAGCGGAATCATGGAGATGATGCTGGCCACCAGGCCCAAGGTCCCGGGTATCCAGCGCCCGGAACTGAGGGCGTCCTCCCAGCCGCCGGCATTCTGGATCTGGGCGTTGGCCACGAGCGCTGCGGTGGGCAGGAGCAGCCACGTAATGACGCGGAGGACTTTGTCCAGGCCCGAGCGGATCTCGGACGTGACCAGGGAGAACCGCTTGGCCTCAGCCGTAAGTTTGTAGGCGAACGTGTCCGGTCCTGCCCGGAACACCGCTGCCCGGCCACTGCCCGCCATGATCAGCGACCCGGACAGGAGCACCGCTCCGGGAGCTTTGGACACGGGTTCGGATTCTCCGGTCAGGAAGGACTCGTCCACCTCCACGTACCCTCCGTCCAGGAGGCGCAGGTCCGCGCTTACCTGTTCCCCGGCGCTGAGCAGGACGATGTCGTCCTGAACCAGGGCGTCCGCAGGGATCCGTTGGGGCCTGCCGTCCCGCACAACCTTGCTCTCCGCCGCGTGGAGAATGGCTAACCGGTCAAGGGATTTCTTCGCGCGGTATTCCTGGACGATTCCGATCAGTGAGTTACCAAGGGCCGAAAAGCCAAAGAGCGCGTCCCGCCACTGGTCCAGCACCAACAGCAGGATGAAGC
The DNA here is from genome assembly GCF_048957775.1 of Pseudarthrobacter sp. CC4. Classification (NCBI taxonomy): domain Bacteria; kingdom Bacillati; phylum Actinomycetota; class Actinomycetes; order Micrococcales; family Micrococcaceae; genus Pseudarthrobacter; species Pseudarthrobacter sp. CC4. Next base: position 48,251 of record NZ_JARCCZ010000025.1, read on the forward strand.
ACCCCGCCACGATGCCGTTGAAAAGGGTCAGGACATTCGCCCGGACGATTTCCCAGAGGCTGCGGCTTGTTGTTCCCGGGACGCGGTTGATGCGTCCGGCGCCGGTGCGTTCCAGGACATCAGCCGAGGTGAGGCCATCGTGCCACCGCCGGCCGCCGGGCATGCTTGAGGACGGGTGGTGTTCGAGGCTTTCCCCGGCTTCATACATCACGCCGTCAGCAGGTTCCGTCCGTCATTACTCATGCCGGGTCTTCTTCAGCCGTGTGATCACAGTGGGGCAGGGTGGCTGGGTGAGGACGCCGTGCGCCGTCGATCCTAGGAGCAGCCTTCCAAAGCCGCCCCTGCCCCGGCTGCCCAGAACCAGCATCTGTGCGTTGGCAGCTGCCTGGACCAGGGCGTCGGCAGGTTCCAGGACGGTTTCGAGGACTCCGTGCACCACGAGGCCGGGGTAGTCCTGGCGGAGCCCCGCCACGGTCTCTGACAGGACGATCTGTTCCTCTTGCATCACGTGCTCCGCGAAACTGCTGGACGGCAGCCCTGCCTTGATCCAGCGGTTGGGGCCGGTGAAGGCGTAGATGACGGTAAGTTCTTCGCCCAGTGCGTCAGCCTCGGATGCCGCGAAGGCCACGGCTTGGGTGGACTCCCTTGATCCGTCCACGCCCACCACGACGCCTTGCCCGCCGCCGTGGCCTGCGCCGATGACCGCCACCGGACATTCTGCGTGGGCAGCCGCCTGGAGCGCCCGGTCCGTCAGTGCAGCGCGAGAGTGGCCGCTGCTGCCCAGGACCAGCATGGATGCTTTCGTTGAATAGTCGCCAAGGGATCCCCCGACGCTTCCTTCCAGCAGTTCGGTTGTTACCTGAAGGTCAGGTTCTGCTGCGCGGACGCGTTCCCCGGCCTCCTTCAGCATGCCGAGCGCGGAGTTCCGCAGGGCGTCGATATAGGGGAGCGCATCGAGCGCCTCGCCTGCCATCCAGCGGTCATCCAGGACATGAAGGATGGCCAGCGGCAGCCTGAGCCGGCGGGCACGGGCGGCCGCCCACAGCAGGGCGGCGTTCGAGGGGGAGGAGTCGATGATGGCGACGGCGATGGGCTTGCTTGCGTCCATGGGTTTACCTTCCTTGGTTCTCTCAGTGCGGCGGTGAAGATGTGCCTCAGGCCCTGTCGCCCGGCTCCTGCGGGGCCCACCACCGGGTAGGCGGGGCGATCACGAATCGCCGCCCGGTGATCTCCTCGGGTGTAACGCGGATAAGGCTGTTCTTTGGTCCCGCCTGCCAGGGCGAGAGCCCCGCGTCGGCGGCGTCCTGGAATTCCTCGGCGTCGGTAACGACCACAGCGTGGCCCTTCACCACGACGCTCCAGGCGATGGTGCCGTACTGGTTCAGGCCGTCGGCCTCCAGCGCCACCACCCTGCGTTCCGCCACTGCATCCAATTTCGTGCCTTCTCCCGTCCGGATCAGCAGTGTTCCGTTGCTGGGCACGTAGTTCACCGGGAAGATTTCCACCGTGTTGCCACGGGTGAAGGCCATTCGGCAAAGGGAGGTGGACCGAAGGTATCTCCAGCAATCATGTACGCCCAGGCTTTCGGCTTCCGGTTCTGTCGCAGCTGTATCCATGGCCGTAGCCTAAGGCGGGGAATCCCACCCGGCTAGGGAAGAAGGTCCCGCAGCATTTCGTGGCAGTCCGCGGGCATTGCTAAGCGTTTCAATTAGGGCATTTCAGGCCTTGACTTTTTCTTCTAAACTGGCCACAAGGTATGCCTTCGTGCTCAGGCAAAGGTGACTTTTCCGGGGGAGCAAACCGGCCCGGACGATTGAAGTGCTGCTGGGCCCGCAGCGTCGCGGGTAACTGTCACAGGAGGTCGGACGTGAGTACTGAGCCGTGGCGCTCTCCTATGAAGGAAAGGGCAGAAGACCTCCTGCGGGATTTTGTTGCCCGTGCGGACGAATTGCTGCAGACCCAGGAACGGATGAACGGCCTCCTGGCTTCCGTGGTGGCCCTGGCCGAGGATCTGAGCCTGGAAGCCGTGCTGGACCGACTGGTGCGGTCGGCCTGCGAACTTGTCGGCGCCAGGTACGGTGCGCTGGGGGTCATTGCCGAGGACCGCAGCCTTAGCCATTTCATCACTGTGGGAATTAACGACGACGCGATCGGGTCCATCGGGGACCTGCCGACAGGGCATGGCGTCCTGGGACTGTTGATCCGCGAGCCGCGGCCCCTGCGGCTGCACGACCTCGGCCAGCACCCCATAGCGTCAGGTTTTCCCAGGAACCACCCGCCAATGAAGACTTTCCTTGGCGTACCCGTGCGCGTGAGGGACGAAGTGTTCGGGAATCTTTACTTGACGGAAAAGGACGGCGGCCAGGACTTCACGCCGGAGGATGAGGACCTCGCCGTCGCTTTGGCTGCTGCTGCCGGTGTGGCCATCCAGAATGCCCGCCTTTTCGAAGACAGCAAGCGGCGCCAGAAATGGCTGGAGGCGGGCATGGAGCTGAGCAGCCGGCTGATCATGACCCCGCACCCCGAAACTGAGGACAACCTCGATCTCGTTGCCGAAACCGCATTGAGGGTGTCGGATTCAGCGCTGGCCGTGATTGCCGTTCCCGCTGGTGACGGCGCCCTAAGATGCAGGGCATCCCTGGGGGTGCAGGGCCTGCAGGCGGGGCAGGAAATTACCGGGTCGGACGAGGTTTCCCGGGTCATTGAAACAGGGGAGTCGCTTGTGGCGCGGGACCCCCGCCTGGTATTTGATGACGAGGTCGTTGAAAAGCTGGGTTCGGTCCTGGTGTGCCCCCTGGGCCACAGCAACAGTGAAAATGGCGTGCTGCTGCTTGCGCGTCCGGTGGGCGCGGCTGCCTATAACCAGGCCGAAATTGAGTCCAGCTCGCTTTTCGGCAGCAGGATCGGGCTGGCACTTGACCTGGCCCGCGTCCATGCCTTGCGCGAACAGAACCTGCTGTTCACCGACCGGGAGCGGATTGCCCGTGACCTGCACGATCTCGTTATCCAGAGGCTGTTTGCTTCGGGGTTGAGCATCCAGAGCCTCCGCCGCTACACCCTGGATCCTGTCGCCCATGAGCGGATCGCGGTCGTCACGTCCGAGCTCGACGACACCATCAGGAAGTTGAGGGACACGATCTACTCCCTCCGCACGGGCGAGCAAGAGCGTGAACCGCTCACGGGCCGCATCCTGAAGGTGGTGCAGGAGACATCCCGGAGCTATGCCGTGGCACCGAAAGTCGCCTTCGCCGGGCCCGTGGACGATGCTGTCAGGGAGAATATCGCCGGCCACCTGCTGTCCGTCCTCTCGGAAGGACTGAGCAATGCGGCCAGGCACTCGGGCGCCGAGGAAATCCGCGTCACCGTTTCCGTCACCCAAAAACAGGTTGAACTGGTGCTCACGGACGACGGCTGCGGTTTTGGCGAGCCTGCCAAGGCCAGCGGCCTCGCGAACATGCGGCACCGCGCAGAGCTGCTGGGCGGCACCTGCATCATTAAGAGCGCCCCGGGGGAAGGCACCCGGATAACCTGGTCTGTCCACCGCCAATGATCTGCGCCGAAAACGACTGAATGTTGTACACCGCCGTGCACAGGGTTACTGGGCGTCCTGTGCATTCCGGGTGACATAGACGGCTGCCTGGGTCCGCCTTTCGAACCCCAATTTCGCCAGGATGGAAGAAACGTAGTTCTTCACGGTTTTCTCCGCCAGGAAAAGTTCCTCACCGATCTGGCGGTTCGTCAGTCCTTGCCCGATCAGCGCCAGTACCTTCTTCTCCTGCGCACTGAGCGCGTCCAACCGCGGGTCTGTGGGGGCTTTGGAAAGGCCGGCGATAATCCGCTCCTTGACTCCGGGCTCGAACAGCGATTCGCCCATGGCGGCCTTGCGGATGCCCTGAAGCAGGTCGTCACTCCTGATCTGCTTGAGGATGTACCCGGACGCGCCTGCCAGGACAGCCCCGCGGATGGCTTGCTCGTCGTCGTAGCTGGTCAGGATCAGGCAGTGCAGGCGGGGGTCGAACGAGCGCACGTCCCTGCAGACCTCGATGCCGGTGCCGTCGGGAAGCCGACCGTCCAGGATCGCAATATCCGGCTGCAATGCCGGGATGCGCCGGGTGGCTTCCGCCGCCGATCCGCTTTCGCCGACCACCACAAACCCCTCACCCTCCAACAGGTCCTTCAGTCCCTGCCTGACGAGTTCATGGTCGTCGAGGATAAAAACGCGCAGGGGCCCGCGGAGACCTGCTGTCCCTTCCGGGCCTGACTCATGCATTTGCACCCAACCGCTCCCATTTTCATAAGGACCAAAACTCACTGCTGTGTGAGGCAGCCCTGCCAAGGGCTTAGGACTATTCTTCCTTGCCCACAGATCGGCAGGAAGGGACCAAAGTCTGGAGTCGTGGTCATACAACGCACCCTGTGGCCGCGACTGTGCCGGGCCGGCCGGTCCTGCTGCCGGCCGGCATCCCCCTGTGACTTTAGGCCCTATCCCGCAGGCCCGCACCTTCTCCAGTCTTGGAACAGGCCAAAGAGAATGGAGCCCGCATCATGGATGCCCCCGAACGGCACCCCAAAATAATTGTGGGCGTGGACGGTTCCGACGCCTCTGTTTCCGCCCTCCGGACGGCCGCAACCCTGGCCGGGCCGCTCGAAGCAACGGTGGAGGCTTGGGCATGCTGGGATGTTCCGGCCGGCTTCGGGCTCTACCTGGTAGTGGGTGTTGAAGGTTTTCAGTACGCTGCGGAGCAGTCGCTGGAGCAGGCGCTCACAGCTGCGTTCGGCCCGGAGCGGCCGTCATATGTCCATACCCGGCTGATGCGTGGAAAACCCGGCGAGCTCCTGGTTGAGGGGAGCCGCAGCGCCTCACTCCTCATCGTTGGGCGGCGGGGGCACAGCGGCTTTGTGCCGGGCTCGGTCAGTTCTGCGTGCGTCAGCCACGCCCATTGCCCTGTCCTGGTAGTCCATGCCCCGGACGAAGAACGCGCCCGCGCGAGAGGAGCCGACGGCGGAAAATAGGGACGCCGGGCAGGTCACCGCTGGTGCGCGCCGCCGTCGTGCGTTTCCGCGTGGTGCCCGCTGCCTTCCCCGGTCAATTCGTGGAGTCCCTTGACCGCTGCGGCAAGGGAAAGCTCAGGGGAGCCGGCAACGAAGGGCATCAGGAGGCGGTTTTCCTTATCCAGGTGCATGGCAAACATCCGCTGGATGGCAGCGCCGGCAACTGCCGCGGACAGTCCCTTGGACGTGCGAAGTTCCTCCACCAGGTCCACGATGACGCGGTGCTCGGCCAGCATTCCCTCCACCAGGAGCCGCCCCTCCGGGGTGTCGCGGGGTCCACTGTACAGGGGCCCCTCTTCTGCCAGGGCGTGGGGAATAAGCTCGTTGTCGCACCAGTCCAACAGCGTTGCATGTGCTGTTCGTTCGGCTTCCGTGTCGCCTGCCTCAACCGCTTCCATCAGCTGGGCCACCAGCCCCTTGAGCTGCCCGAGCATGTTCGCGTGATGCTGTTCGACGGCCTGGAGCGCCTGGGTCTCGGCGGCGGCGTCCTTGGGGTGGTTCATGGTTCTCTCCCTAACTTATATGCCGGCTGTTGGCTGCGGACTGCTGGTAACGGATCGACGCTTGCCTGCCATTAACTATGGGCAGCAGGCGCAGGCCGCAGGCAGAGCCATTGGTCCCGGTCAGGGTGTCAGTCGTTTTTCAGTTTCTCGGCGAGCATCAGGAGGATTCCGCTGGGACCGCGGAGGTACGTGAGTTTGTAGGCATCGCCGTAGGTCGCCACGCCGCGGAGCGGATGGCATCCGTGCCTCGCAGCTGTTTCGAGGGCTTTGTCGATGTCGTCGACCGAGAAGGCCACACGGTGCATGCCGATGTCGTTTGGACGGGTCGGATTCAACTCGATCGCTTCGGGGTGGATGTATTCGAAGAGCTCAAGTTGACCCCGGCCGTCCGGGGTCTGGAGCAGCGCAATCCTGGCATGGTTGCCATCAAGCCCCACGGCAGTGTCGGCCCACTCGCCGCTGACAGTGTCACGGCCGACGAGTATCAGCCCGAGGTCGGTGAAAAAGGCGATGGCCGCTTCGAGGTCGCGAACCGCGATACCGACGTTCTCAAGTTTGATGGCCATGCATTGAAGCTACCAAGGCGGACAGGCCGGCTCCAGTGCCACCGCAGGGCCTTTGGCACTGGTGTTCCGCGGCTGCCCGTCCCACTCTGGGGAAGACACCGGAAGGAGGACTGTGACCGGTGGCTAAGGGGCCCGTTGTGACGCGCAGAAACACATTCTTCGCCCGCTGGGTGGGCTGGGTGAGCCTCGGCGAGAGCCTGGGATTCCTTGCCCCCGTACTCGCCCAGTCCGTCCCTGTTGCCCCGGGGCCCGCGGCGGCGGTTCCGCTGCTGGTGCTGGCCGGCCTCGTTGAAGGAGCGGTCCTGGGGTGGTTCCAGGTGCGGGTGCTCAGGACAACGCTGCCCGGCGTATCGGTTCTGCGGTGGGTCCTGCTGACGGCCGCCGCGGCGGTGGTTGCCTGGACCGTGGCACTGCTGACCTTCGGCAACGAAGGCTGGCAGGGCTGGCCCGCACCCGCCCAGGCCGCTACGGGAGCCGTGGCGGCCGTGGTCATCCTGGTTTCGATCGGCCTTGCGCAGTGGTTTGAGCTGCGGCACCACGTTCCGCGGGCCTGGCGGTGGGTGGCAGGAAGCGCCGCCGCGTGGACGGCAGGACTGGGCGTCTTCATGGCGGTGGCCACGCCGCTGTGGCAGCCCGGCCAGGATGTGTGGCTGGTTGCCGCCATTGGAGCCGGGGCCGCCGTTCTGATGGCGGTGGCCATGGCCGCGGTCACCGGGTTGGTGATGGTCCGGCTCCTGCCGAAGACGTAAGGCACGGCGGGCCGGGCGTTGGCCGCATCGTTGAACGGCCCCTAGAACTCACGGCGCCGGAAGCGCTTTTCCACTGCCACAACCAGGGACGCGAGCAGTGCGATGCCCAGGATCCGCAGCCAGGCTTCCGCCGTGATCGGGGCCGTATGGAAAAGCTCGTTCATCAGCGGCAGGTACGTGATGGCCAGTTGGCCGGCTGCCTGGACCAGGACGCCAAGGATGACCCAGCGGTTGCTGAAGAAGCCGATTCGCCAGACCGACCTGGTGAGGGAACGGCAGCTGAACAGGTAGAACAGTTCCACCGCAACAAAAAGGTTGACGGCCGCCGTCCGGGCTTCCGCGAGGGACGCGCCGCCAGCGAGCTCAAGTTCGAAGATCCACCAGGTGCCTGCCACGAGGAGGGTGGAGACCAGCAGGATCCGAAGGGTAAGTGTCCAGGTCAGCAGCGGTCGGCCGGGGGCCCGTGGCGGGCGGGACATAAGGCCCGGTTCCTTCGGCTCGAAGGCAAGCATCAGGCCCAGGGCCACAGCGGTGGTCATGTTGATCCACAGAATCTGGGTGGGCAGGACGGGGAGCGTTGCCCCGATCAGGATTGCCACCAGGATCACCAGGCCTTCCCCCATGTTCGTGGGCAAGGTCCAGACGATGAACTTGGTCAGGTTGTCGAAGACGTTCCGGCCTTCCTCAACGGCAGCCTCAATGGTGGCAAAGTCGTCGTCGGTGAGGACGATGTCCGAGGCCTCCTTGGCCACTTCCGTTCCAGAGCGCCCCATGGCTATGCCCACGTTCGCCTGCCTCAGGGCCGGTGCGTCGTTGACGCCATCGCCTGTCATGGCGACGACGTTTCCCCGGGACTGCAGGGCGCCGATCAGGCGAAGCTTCTGTTCGGGGGACACCCGTGCGAAGACCGTTGCCCGCTCGACGGCGTCGGGCAGTCCGTCCGCGGGTATCGCGTCAAGTTCAGTTCCGGTCAGTGCCGTCCCGTCCGCCCGGTCCGCGGTCAGGCCCACCGCCCTGGCAATGGTGGCGGCTGTTCCCACGTGGTCTCCGGTGATCATTTTCACTGCCACGCCCGCCTGGTGGCAGGCCTGCACCGATGCCGCCGCTGCCTCCCGCGGCGGATCGAACATGGCCTGCAGTCCCGTCAGCGTCAGCTGCCCGTGCAGGCTTGACTCGGCCAGGGCGCCGCCGGCAGGAAGGCGCATCATCGCCGTGGCAAGCACCCTCAGCCCGGTGCCGGCGAACCGGTGGGCCTCATCGAGTACTGACTGCCTGGCCAGCGGCATGGTGCGGCCCTGGTGATCCATCTGCCCCGCGCACAGCTCCAGCACGCGTTCCACCGCGCCCTTGACCAGCACAATGCCGGACCCCGTGCCGCTGCCGTCCGGGAAGGCGGAGGTGTGGAGGGTTGCCATGTATTGGTGCTCCGAGGCGAACGGCAGCGTGCCGGTCCGCGGATGGGAGGAAAGGAACTCCCCGGCCTCCACGCCGCCCTTCCCTGCCGCCACCACCATGGCCGCCTCCGTGGGGTCCCCCCGGGCCTGCCAGTGCTGTCCCTCCCTGATGATCCTGGCGTCATTGCAGGCGCCTCCCGCCAGAAGGGACCAGTACAGCGCCTCGTCCTGCGCCGCCGCCGCCGTCCGGTCCGTGGCGGTTCCGGCCGCCCGGACGCCGGCCCCGGCGCGGAGGACCTGCCCCTCCGGGCCGTAACCGGAACCTGTCACCTCGTACCTTGCGGACGGTGTCCAGAGCGCACGCACCGTCATCTGGTTTTCCGTAAAGGTGCCGGTCTTGTCCGAACAGATAACGGTGGTGCTGCCCAACGTCTCAACCACCGGCAACCGCCGGACCACGGCGCGGCGCCGGGCCATGCGGCGGACACCGATGGCGAGGGTTACAGTGACCGCTGCCGGCAGGCCTTCAGGAATCGCCCCCACAGCCAGTGCGACGGCGGCGGTGAACATCTGCGCGGGCTCCTGGCCGCGTGCCACGCCGGCAAGGAAAGCCACGGCGGCCAGGGCAAGGATGGCCACCGTCAGCGTCATGCTGAAGCGTGACAGTTTCTGGGTCAGCGGTGTAGCCACCGGCTGCACCGCACCCATAAGCCGATGGATCTCGCCGAGTTCCGTCTCGCCGCCGATTGCGACGACGACGCCTGCCCCGCTGCCCGCGGTCACCAGGGTGCCGCTGTAGACCATGTTCCGGCGGTCCGCGACGGGGGTGGTCGGGGGCAGTACCACCTCGTCCTTGGCGACTGCGTCGGATTCTCCCGTCAGCGCTGACTCATCCGCGCGCAGGCCGGACAACCTGACCAGCCGGAGGTCCGCCGGCACTTTGTCGCCGGCTTCGAGCAGCACGAGGTCCCCCGGTACCAGCTCCTCGGAGGGAACCTCGCGCCTCTGCCCGTCCCTTGTGACCACGGCACGGGTGCGGACGAGGGAATGCAGCGCATCCAGGGCAGCCTCTGCCCGCACCTCCTGGACGAAGCCGATCGCCGTGTTCACCAGGACGACGGCGAGGATGACGCCCGAGTCCAGGTACTCGCCCAGGGCGAGAGTGACGGCGGCCGCGGCCAGCAGGACGTAAACCAGCGGGTTGTTGAACTGCCGCGCCAGTTTCCGGAGAATTCCCGCACCCCGTGAGCGCGGCAGGGCATTGGCACCGAACTGTTCCTGACGGCGGGCCACCTCCGCGGAAGCGAGGCCCCGCACGTGGTCTGTCCCAAGCAGGAGGACCACCTCGTGCAGGGGAAGGCCGTGGTGGGCCGGATCAGGCATACCGTTCGCGGCCGGACCGGATTTTCTGCCTCCAGGCCCTGCCTGCCGGGCCTTAGCCATGGGTCTGGCCCTCCTTGCCTACGGGGCCAGCAGCGCGTCGAGGGTGACGAAGCCATACCCCGCGGCGCTGATCCGGTCGATGATCTGTGGCAGGGCATCGGCGTCCAGGGTAGTGCCGTCGTTGGGATTGGAGCCGATGTGCATCAGGACAATTTCGCCCGGCTGCAGGCCAGCCAGTGTGCGGTCGGCAACGATCTGCGTGTTGATCCCGCCGCTGGTGCCTTTCCAGCCCAGGGTGTCCACAGTCCAGCGGACTGCAACATAGCCCAGGTCGTTGACAGCGGCAATGGTCCGGGCATCGCGTTCCCCGAAGGGAAAGCGGAACAGCGGCGTGGGGTCGGCGCCGGCGGCCAGGATGGCCTGTTCCGCTCCGCGCACCTGCTGCGCAATCCCGGTACCGTCGAGGCCGGTGAAACCAGGATGGGTCATGGAGTGGTTGGCCACCCGGTGCCCCGCGGAAACAATCTGCCCCACCCCTCCGGGATTGGTGTCTGCCCAGTTCCCGGTCAGGAAGAACGTGGCGGCAACCCCTTTTGCGGACAGGGTGGAGAGGATTTTCGGCAGCCCCGCAGCGTTGGCCCCCGCGTCGAAAGTCAGCGCCACGACCTGCCCGGCGCGAGGGATGACCGTGAGGTCCTGGTCACGGAGCGAGGCCGGAAAGGGAGCTGCGGGCGGAACCGGGCCAGAGGTGGCAACGGGCTCCGACGGCGGGGGAACAGGGACGGGAGGTACGGTAACCGGCGGCTGGACGGGATTTTGGCCGGCCTCGGGTGGTTCTGTCGAGGCTTCCGCAGGCTGCGAGGCCGAGGGAACGGCGCTGGATGCATCGGGGCTGGGGCTTGACGCCACCGGGGTTGCGGAGGGGCTCGCAGAGCCTGACGGCCCTGCCGCCGGCGGGCCTCCCGGCGCCCTTAGCAAGAGGGCCAGGACTATGGCGAGGGCCAGCAGGGCGAGGGCGGCCGCCACGGCCGCCACCCGCCGTCGTCCGCCCTGCCGCATTGTTGTCAACGGTCTGTACCTGCTGTGCGCCGGCCCAAGCTGCCCTGCCTAGGACAAGGCCGTGTGGGTTTCCGGTGTGTGGACCACCAGCACGGGACAATGGGCGTGGGCCACCAGGGCGGAACTGACTGAGCCAAGCAGCAGCCCGCCAAAGCCGCCGTGGCCGCGCCTCCCCACCACGACCATGTCCGCGTCGCGGCTGGCTTCGATCAGTGATTCCCGGGGATGGCCGCGGACCAGCGTGGAAATGACGTTCGACGGCGTTTCGTCACCGAAGGCGGTCTTGACCGCCTCAGCCAGGATTTCCCCCGCGCGTTCCTCGAAGCCCTCAATGCCCATCATCACGTAGCCTGTGTAGACCTGCGGATAATCCCAGTAGGCGTTGGCCAGGACCTTCGCCCCGAGGGGCACCGCCAGCCGCTGGGCCTGCCGCAGGGCTTCAATGGAAGCCTCCGATCCGTCGACCCCCACCAGTATCCGTGCGAACGGCGCTCCGGAAGTATTCATCTCAGCTCCTCATGCGGCGCGTGCGGCCACACTGGCAATAGTGTCCCGGCGGGCTCCCGCAAAGGTAGGGCCGAAAGTCACTGCAGGCGGCAGTGCCGAGGGGTGGGAAGGGCCAGGCTAGTCGGTGTGCCGGCCCTCCTTCAGCCACAGCGTATCGCCCTCGACCCGGTCCAACTCATCCGATGCGAAGTAGGCATGACCAGCCAACAAGCCGGACCTGTCGACTTTCACGTAGCCGATCCGCAGGAGCCTCTCTGCGGTGTGGTGGGGCAACCTGGACGTGGCGGCAAACCCATCGACCGCCGTATTGACGAGGCCTCCCGTTTCAGGGTCTGTTTGGCCGTCAGAGGTCACAGCCTCCGGATCACCCATTTTCAGGTCCTCGACCTTGCTGATTTTCTTCCCGTCCGACGCTACGACGTGCATTCCTTCGCGCACCTGCTCGATGACCGCCATGGCCTTCTCCTCTTGTCCGCAGCCGCTGATTGCAGAACCAGTTTAGGGCGGGCTTGCAGCCTGTAATAGAGGCTGACCGGCAGGCGGCAGGACGCTCCGGCAGCATCAAGGCAGGCCCTCACTCAAGGGGCGGGGTGGCTCCTGGTACGGCGGTCCCGCCAGGGGGAGGCGGTACCTCACGGGCGCCCTGGTCCAGCCGGAACGGAGGGTACTCGTCCCGCATCAGGGCCGCATAGGCCAGGACGCGGTAGATCCATCGGTTGATGCCGAGTATCAGGTCGAACAGCGGGCGCTGGTAGCGGCCGGTGAAGAGCAGGGCCACTACTGCAACCAGGACCAGCAGGCCCAGCAGCGACAGGCCTGTGCTCCGTTGGTAGGTGGTTCCCAAATCATCGGTCTCCGCCTGCCAGCTCCAGGGGGTGCCGGAGAAGGCTGCGACGATGAGCAGGTGCGGGATCGCAAGCAGCCACGACTTGACCAGGACCAGCCCCCGGGAGAGGCGTTCCGGGTAGTCCACCTCGAAATCGGCAGGATAATTGGTGCGTGCCAGGGTGAACGGCGGGTAGAGGTCCGTTCCTGCAGCGGCGTAGGCGTAGAAAGCCACTCGCCAGTTCCAGCGCAGGACGCCGACGTTGAAGTCAAACAGGGGCCGGGGATAGCGCCCGGTGAACAGGATGGCGAACCACGCCGCGATGGTGGTTACGACGAACGCAAACCAGAGGAAGAACAGCACGATGAAATGCGGGATGGCAAGGAACCACTTGACCAGCCACATTGCTCGCGACAAGGCCGGGTCAAGGTCGCCGAAGAGCCGGGCCGGGTAGGGTGCGCGGTCGGCCCGGTCGCCTTGGCCGGGCTGTTGCAGGGGCGGAGTTCCCGGTGAGCCCGGATAACCGGGACCTCCTGGGGTGCCTTCCGCTCCCGGTGCTCCGCCTGCGTATCCGGGTGGTGGTGCATATCCGGGGACCGGTCCATAGCCGGGGGGTGGTGCGTATCCGGGGGGCGGTCCGTAGCCGGGTGGTGGCGCGGCCGGCCCGCCGGAGTGCGGCCCCGTGTGCCGGCCGAGTCCGACGGCTCCCAGGATCAGCAACGGAATCCCGATTGCCAGCGCAACGGCGCCTCCCACCAGCAGCCCCGTTGCCGCGGGCCGGATCAGGTCGGAGCGGAAACCGGCCTGCACTTCGGCATTGACCCCGGGGCTGGCATCGGCATTCATGATGACTATCGCCCAATTGCCTGCGGCAAGGTCCCACGTGAGATCCTGCTGGCCGGCCCCGGAGGCAGAGGTGCTCCAGAACGTTTGCTCTCCCGGGGGTACGGGGGTGCCGGTGCCCGGGATGTCGCGGTATTCGGCCCGGAAGGGCCGGCTGTCGACTTTAATCAGCTCCGAGTGATGCACGCCCGAAAGATATCGCTCGACGTCGGCCTGCGGGGCGACGCCCACGAAGATCTCCTTGCCGGGGTCCAGGGAAGAGGCGCGCAGCCTGAGCGTACCGACGTCGAAGGGAACGCGGGGCGGTACGCCCCCGCCTACCGCCTCGAGCCTGGGCGAGGTCAGGGCGTGGGATCCAACGGAGAGGCGTTCCGTGCGGGTGGTGAGGTATCCGTCGCCTTGGGCGGTCCCCACTACGGACGCCACGGCACCTCCGGCCAGGATGGTGGCCCCGACGATTGAGATCAGGATCCCGAGGATAAGCATGATTACTGCAGCAGTCTTTTTCATGGTGCCGGCCCGGAACGTAGGGAATGGGACAGGTGTGTGCGGGGGAGTGGGCAGCTGCCAGGGCTTCCTAGGGTGTGTTCTTGATTGCCTGGATCCGGGTGATCACGGTAGGGCACGGCAGGTGCTTGAGGACGCCGTAGGCTGTGGAACCGAGCAGAAGCCGTTTGATTCCGCCTCTTCCGCGGCTGCCCACCACGAGCATCCTGGCCCCGGAGGCAGCATCAACCAACGATTCCACCGGTCCCCTTTCGGTCTCCAGCACGCGATGCACCGTCAGGCTCGGATAGTCCTCGTTGAGACCGGCCACTGTTTCGGACAGGACGATGCGTTCTTCCTCGGTAACAAGGTCGGCCAGGCTGGTGGTCAGCAGGCCCGCATCCGTAACTCGGTCGGGCGCGTTGATGGCATAGACCACAGTGAGGTCGTCCCCCTCACGGTCAGCCTCGGCTGCGGCGAAGGCCACAGCCTGGGTTGCCTCCCTGGAGCCGTCGACTCCCACCACCACGCCGGACCGGCCTTCAAGCTCCTGTGTACCTACCACCGCAACGGGAACCTTTGAAGAAGCCGCAACCTGCAGCGCCCGGTCTGCAAGGGTTCCGCCGAGGTGGCCCGTGCCTGAGCCCACAACCACCATGGATGCCTTGCCGGAATACTTCGCCAGCGATCCTCCCACGCTTCCGGTAAGAAGCCGGGTGGTAACGCTGATGGGGAAGGCCCCCCGGATACGGCCGGCGGCAGTCTGCAGGAGCTTGTCGCCCGCCTCCTCGAGAACGCCGATCCACGGATACGGATCAGCCGCCCACCGGTCGTCCACGACGTGGAGGATCACCAGTGGCAGGCCGGAACGTTCGGCCCGGCGGGCAGCCCAGAGCACGGCAGCCTGGCTCTGGGGGGAGTCGTTGGTGGCGACTGCGATTGGTTTGCGAGTTGTCATGGCCGGGCTTCCTGTTTCTTCTCGGGCGGGTCCAGTTCAAGACTGGCGCTGTGCCCCCGGGAGATATAGGGCCAAAGGTCACGGCAAGTCGTGCCGGGGGGAAGTTAGCGCCGTCCCTATTTCATCAGTATGCTTACTATTGTTCGCTTTGCCTGTCCAAGAGCCATTGGCTGTTCAAGAGAAAGGCATCACCATGACGGAACAGAACCTCCCTGACGACGGCCTTGAGGTTGTCCGGGATGACGACGTGCTCCTTGATGAGGCCCCCGGCGCGGCTGCATCATTTGAACTTGACCCGGTGAAGGGCGAACCGGACGGCTATCCGGGAGCGGCCGAAAACAATCCGGACCGCTGGCAGGACGATCCGCTGCTCCAGGACGAGGCGGTCTCCGGGGAAGAAGAGGACTTCATCAGCGACCAGGCATTCCGTGAAGGATCAGCCCAGGCAGGTTACGCAGCGGATGAAGCCCAGGACGGTCCCGTAACGCCCACCTTGGAGGAGGCCGTTGCCGATGTGGATTTCGGCGGGAATCCGAACGGACCAGGGGCTGAGGGCAGTGACGACACGGAAAGCTTTGGCGGCTCCCCTCTAAGTGAGTTCGAACCCGACGATCTGGAGCGCTGAGGGGCCGCGGCTGTCCTGACCTGGCCATTCATCCTGGGGACGAAAGACTCTGGCACCGCACACGGGCCGGATGGATCATCGAACAGGGAGCAGTGGCGGGGCTCCGCGAGGTGAGGATGCAGGGATGATGTGGTGGGACGGGAACATGGGCGCCTGGGGCTACATCCTGATGGTGGTGAGCTTCATCCTCTTTTGGGGTGCAATCATCGTCGCCATCGTGGTTTTTGCCCGCTCGATGTCAGGCGGCAACCGCAGGGACGGCGGAGGCCACAGTCTCGGCAGTGCGGAGCAACTGCTGGCCGAGCGGTTTGCCCGCGGTGAAATAGACGAGACGGAATACTCGGCCCGCCTCTCCGCCCTCCGCCGCGCCCGCGGGGCCTGACGCGCCGCCGCGCCGGCTCTTCCAAGGCCGGATCGCATGGATGTGCGGCTCATAGCCCGGGTGCTCGTTCTTCGGGCTGCCTTGAAGCGGCGGGACCGCTGGAGCCCTGTCCGGATTGCTGCCCACCAGGAACGTGCCCTGCAGAGACTGCGGACGGCCGCCTATGCCGGGTCTGAGTTCTACCGGCGCCGCCATGCAGGGCTCTACGGGGCTCCCCTTGCCCAGTTGCCGCCCGTGACCAAGGCCGACCTCATGGGCCACTTCGACGAGGTCCTTACTACGCGCGACCTGAGCCTGGCCGACCTGGAACAACGTCTCCGGACCCTCGCCGCCGAGGACGGTGATCCCGGCTTGCCGTGGAGGGGGCGCTGGTGGGCTGCGGCGACAGCCGGGACCGCCGGTCCACGCGGAACCTTCGTGTGGAGCCGGCCGGAATGGGCACATGTGCTGGCTTCCTATGCCCGCGCTAATGACTGGGCTGGAATAGCGGCCGGCCTCGGCCGGCCGCTTAAAATGGCGCTGGTAAGCTCGCGCGTCCCCACCCACCAGTCCGCCGTGGTTGGCGCTTCGCTGCGTTCGGGGCTTGTCCCCACGCTCCGGCTGGACGTGACCGCACCCATGCATGAAACAGTGGCGGCGCTGAACGGGTTCCAGCCCCGGGTCCTGGTGGGTTACGCTTCCGCGCTTTTGCCCCTGGCGGCCGAACAGCTGGCCGGGCGCCTGAAAATTTCGCCGCAGGCAGTGATGTCGGCCTCGGAGGTGCTCACCCCGCCCGCTGCCCGGGAATTGGAAAGGGCCTGGGGGAGTGCACCGTTCGATGTCTACGCCGCCACTGAGACGGCCGGCATCGCTTCACCGTGCGTCTACCGGAACCGGCATGTCTACGAGGACCTGCTCATTGTCGAACCAGTGGACAAGGAGGGCGTCCCGGTACCGCCCGGGTCAACGGGCGCGAAGCTTTTGGTCACCGTCCTGTTCTCGCGGACTTTGCCGCTGATTCGCTATGAGCTGTCGGACAGCGTGACGTTGGGGCAGCGCGGATGCCCCTGTGGCCGCTCGTTCATCCGCATGGAGGATATCGAAGGCAGGTTGGAGGACGTGCTTGAGCTGCCAGGCAGGGCAGGCCTTGTCAGCGTCCACCCCATCGTGTTCCACCACGTCCTGGACCAGGCAGCCGCCGCCGGCTGGCAGGTGGTCCAGGAACCCACGGGACTGCGGGTCCTCGTTGCAGGACTGACGGCGGGAAGCACAACAGCAGGCATCCAGGCTTCGGTGGCCGAAGCCCTCGCAGCAGCCGGCGTCGCGCGAACCCCGGTCTCTGTGTCCGTGGTGGACCAGCTGGAGCGGACACCGTTGGGCAAGGCGCCCTTCGTCCGCCGGCTCAGGCCGTGAGCCGTCGGAACGGACCTGGACGCTTCCGGTGAAATGTTCGGCAATGGTGTCCCTTACCGGACGTCGGCCAGCCAGCAGAACGGATCGGGGCTCCTGCGCTTATCGGGCCAAATGCAGGGGGAACTTCTGCTGCTTCCCCTAGTTGCAGCCGAACTACGCTAAAATCATAAGCAGGCTGATGAATATCGGTTGGCAGGATCAATACTGAAGGAGTTTCACATGAACTTGGGAAGCATGATCAGGAATGCCGCTGGACGATTCTCCGGCAGGACCGGGACCGCCGGAACAACGCGCCGGACCGGACTGAATGCCACGGGCCGGGCACCTGGCACGACGGGCCCCGCAGGAGCCCGGACCGGTGGCGTGACCGGCAAAATCATGGGAATGCTCCGGCGGCGCTAAGCCGACCCGGCAACCACAAAAGCAGGTCCCGGACTCCTCCGGAGCCTGCTTTTTGGCACCCACCGCCATGCGCGACCTCACCATCCTCGGTACGGCCTCCCAGGTCCCCACCCGGACCAGGAACCACAACGGCTACCTGCTCCGCTGGGACGGGGAAGGTTTCCTCTTTGACCCGGGCGAGGGCACGCAGCGCCAAATGATCCACGCGGGGATCCCGGCGAGCCAGATAACCCGCATTTGCCTCACCCACGTCCACGGAGACCATTGTTTTGGTCTGCCGGGGGTGTTGTCGCGGATGGCCCTGGACGGGGTGGCGCACCCTATCCATCTTCACTACCCGTTATCCGGGGAAGACGTGGTGCGCGCCCTCGTGTCTGTCAGTTCACCGGGAATCGACCTCAGGCTTCGCCCCCACGGCGGAAGCGGGACGGTGGCCGAAGGCTTTGACGTCCGGCCGCTGAAGCACCGCATTGAGACCTACGGCTACCGGCTGGTGGAACCGGACGGCCGCACGCTGCTGCCTGAACGCCTTGCCGCGGCAGGAATATCGGGCCCCGCGATCGGGCGCCTGCAGCATGAAGGCAGCCTTGCGGGCGTCCGCCTCGATGATGTCAGCATTCCGCGGCCCGGCCAGCGCTTCGCTTTCGTAATGGACACGGCGCCCTGCGAGGGCGCCGAGGAGCTGGCCGACGGCGTCGACCTCCTCGTTGCGGAGTCCACCTTCAGCGATGACGACGGCGGGCTGGCGCGCCAGTACCGTCACCTCACCGCCGGGCAGGCAGGGGAACTGGCAGCGGGGGCAGCCGCCCGAACCCTCGTGCTGACGCACTTCTCCTCACGGTACGGCGAGGACGCCGCGCCGCTCGCGGTCCAGGCCAGGGCCCGTGCGGCGGATACTGACGTCATCGCCGCGCAGGACCTGCAACGCGTCCCCATGCCCCGGCGGCGCCGCTGGCCGGGGCATGGCGTCACGGCACCGGAACGGTCCACTGCACCTGAACGGACCGCTCTGCCAGGCCATGCCATTCCTCGAGCCGGGGAGGTCACCGATGAGCTCATCAACGGCCGGACAAGCGACGGCGATAGGGTTAACCCATGACTGCTGCAGCAGAATCAACTGTCGTCTTCGAGGGCCGCTTTGCCCGTGAACTGGCGGAGCTGGCCGTTCCGTGGCAGGCGGAGGAAGCGCCGGAGCCTGAACTCTTGGTCCTTAACGACGCGCTGGCGACCGAGCTGGGGCTGGCACCCGACTACCTGCGGACGCCGGAAGGCGTGCGCCTCCTGCTGGGCAACTACCTCCCCCCGGGTGCGACCCCCGTAGCCCAGGCGTACGCCGGGCACCAGTTCGGTGGCTACTCACCGCTGCTCGGCGACGGCCGCGCGCTGCTGCTGGGCGAAATAGTTGCCGACGGCGGGCGCTTGCGGGATGTGCACCTGAAGGGTTCCGGCCGTACACCTTTCGCCCGCGCGGGCGACGGCCGGGCCGTCATCGGCCCGATGCTGCGGGAGTACCTTGTGAGCGAGGCCATGCACGCCCTGAACATTCCCACCACGCGGGCCCTGGCCGTCGTAGCCACCGGGCGGCCGGTGCGCCGGGACACGATGCTGCCGGGCGCCGTCCTGGCCCGTGTGGCCAGCAGCCACCTCCGCGTGGGCAGCTTCCAATACGCCCGGGCCACGGAGAACATGGACCTGCTGCGCCGGCTGGCGGACCACGCCATCAGCAGGCACTATCCGGCTGCAGCCCGGTCCGAACAGCCCTACCTGGCGCTGTTTGAAGCAGTGGTCGCCGCCCAGGCGGAGCTCGTGGCCAAGTGGATGCTGGTGGGCTTCGTGCACGGGGTCATGAACACGGACAACATGACCATCTCCGGGGAAACCATCGACTACGGGCCCTGCGCATTCATGGACGCGTTTGATCCCGCCGCCGTGTATAGCTCCATCGATGTAGGCGGCCGCTATGCCTACGCGAACCAGCCCGTGGTAGCCGAGTGGAACCTGGCCCGGCTCGCTGAGGCCATGCTGCCGCTCTTCAACGAAGACCAGGAACAGGCTGTCGGCCCCGCGGTGGAGGCCCTAGGCACGTTCCGCGGCCGGTACAGTGATGCCTGGTTCGAGGGCATGAAGGCCAAGCTCGGCGTGCCTGCCGGCCCTGCGGCAGGCCCGGAACGTGACGAAGCCTCGGACCTTGTGGATGGCGTGATCGGCCTGCTGAAGGACGGACCCGTTGACTACACGCAATTCTTCCGGAACCTTGGACAGGCCGCCCGGGGCAACTCCAGGCCTGCCCGCGGCATGGTGCCGGACCTGGGGACTTTCGATGCCTGGGCCGGACGCTGGGCCGCGCTGAAGCCCGACGCCGAACTCATGGACAGCGTGAACCCCGCGTACATCCCCAGGAACCACCTGGTGGAGGAAGCACTGGCCGCTGCCACCGAGGGCGATCTTGACCCGTTTAACCGCCTCCTTGAGGTTGTCCGGTCCCCGTTCCAGGAGCGTCCGGGGCTGGAACGCTACACGGAAGGACCGCCGGAGGACTTCGGCAAATACCGGACCTTCTGCGGCACCTAGCCGTAATTCCAGCGGAGCCAAGGGAGCCCCAAGGACCCTTAAGAACGTGGAAGGGGCGGCAGCCGGTAAACCCGGCTGCCGCCCCTTCCAGCCCCTTCCACAGGGTGGGACTGCCCCGCTGCGAGCGGACTGCCCCGTCGCCGTTGGTTACGCTACGCGGACGAAGGAAGCGCCGCTCAGCCAGCTGATGGAGTGGACTTCGGTGCTGTAACCGTTCACGCCGCCGCTGACAACCTGGCCGTCGCCGGCGTAAACGCCCACGTGGCCGGCCGTGATCACGAGGTCACCGGGAGCGGGGGAACCCACAACAGTGCCGTACTGGAAGAACTGGGTGGGAGCCAGGTCGCCGACGCTCAGGCCAACGGAACGCAGGGCGTTCTCCACCATCGCGGTGCAGTCCTGGCCGACGCCCACCTGGCTGTAAGCCGAGGCGAGAATTGCTGCTCCGGTGCCCGTGCCGGTGCTGGCAGAGGCGTAGGACAGGTTCATCCCCGTGTTCGCCGGTGCCGTGGCAGCGGCGGTCTGGACGGGTGCCGGGGCGGGTGCGGCGGCCGGAGCTGCCGGGGCGTAGCCTGCACCCGGGATCTGGATCTGGTCGCCGGGGTAGATAACCGCGGAGATTGAAAGCCCGTTGGCTGCCAGGACATCGCCCAGGGCCACGCCGTAAGCGGCCGAGATGGCGCCAAGCGTGTCGCCGGATACAACCGTATGGACGGTTCCGGCCGCGGCGGCGGGGGCTGCAACTGCTGCTGCCGGGGCGGCGGAGGCCTGGATGTTAGTGGTCTCAGTGGTGTCCGGACCTGTCACACCGGCGTGCGCCGGGGCTCCGACGCCGAAGGCAATGCCGGATGCGGCTGCGACGGCGAGCGCCGGACGGCCCAGGGTCCTGGCTTGGGACTTGGCCGAAACAGCCAGTCCTTCCAGGATGATGGAGCGGGCCGGAGTTGCGCGATGACGGGCGGTGGTGGAAATTTTTGACACAGTTGATCGCCTCTCCCATGCCTGCGGGGTGAGCTGTCGGGTTCGGGCTGGAGATACCCGGCCGGGAGCAACTCCGAAAGGAACGGAGGCGCCAGCGACTTAACCCCAAGGCCTCTTGAGAGGCCGTGGAAACTTGGTTCCCCCGTCCCTGCCAGCTGGATAGCGATGGTTCCCGGTTCAGCGGCAGGGCTCGGCAAGCTGAGGGGAATGTCCCGTCTGGGAGGGACACCTTAAGACCATAACCCGCCCCGGCGCCGATTGTCACGTTTGGGTAACATGCGAGGTTCTCCTCTCGGTTTATGCAAACGAATCGACTCTGGGTCGCGGGCACTGCGCGCACGCTCAGGCTTTCACCGTGGAAAGTCGATGGCTTGTCTCTGCTGTATAACGATGCAGGCCCCTCATCCTTGAAGTGAAGGTTGAAGCCGGTAAGCTTCCGAACTATGTCCCGTTCCGTTCTAAATGCCCGGCACCGCCTGCCCGGGATACTGCTGGCCGCCGCCCTCGCCGGCAGCGTTTGGCTGACTCCGGCCGGCGCGGCCGAGGGCGTTCCGCCTGGTGGCTACCCCTCGTGGGAGGACGTGGAGCGGGCCAAGCTGACCGAGGCCGGCACGGAAAAAGAGATCGGTATGATCGCAGGCCTGTTGGACGGGCTGCAGGCGCAGTCGGAGGCCTTGGGCAACGCGGCGGTGGCGTCAGCCGCTGAGTCTGCAGCGGCTGATGCCGCGTTGGCAGCATCCACTGCCCGAGTGGAGTCGCTGGCGGAACAGGCCGGGACCGCCAAAGCCGAACTCATCCGCCACAGGAAGGACATCGGAGCCCTGGCCGCCCAGTCCTACAAAACGGGCGGTACGAACATGGGGTTCTTCGTGGCCCTTGATGCGATCGGGAACAACAATGTCCACGGGCTCAACGTGGTGCATCTGGTGGGCGGCAAAACGGCGGGCCTTGTGGACAAGGCAGCCGCCGCGGGGAAAGTCACGGCTTCACTGGCCGATCAGGAGAAAGCCGCCCGGGCCGAGCGTGAACGGCTGTCCGGCGAGGCGGCGGAAAAGCTTGCGGCGGCCCGATCGGCCCAGGAAGCCATGGCACGCCAGCTTACGGAAGAACAGCAGCGCAACCGGGAGCTGACCGAGCAGTTGGCGTCCCTGAAGGGCACGACGGCGGCGGTTGAGGGTGAATTCCGGCGTGGACAGGCGGCTCTGGCCGCTTATGAAGCAGCGCAGGAGGCGAAAAGGGCCGCGGCCGGAGAAGAGGCACGACGACGGGCTGCCGCAGCCG
This sequence comes from Pseudarthrobacter sp. CC4, assembly GCF_048957775.1. Classification (NCBI taxonomy): domain Bacteria; kingdom Bacillati; phylum Actinomycetota; class Actinomycetes; order Micrococcales; family Micrococcaceae; genus Pseudarthrobacter; species Pseudarthrobacter sp. CC4. The sequence continues at coordinate 70,211 of NZ_JARCCZ010000025.1, forward strand.
CCGCGGCGGCAAAGGCGCAGCCATCTGCTGCTCCCGCCCCCGTGCGTCCGGCTCCTGCCGATCTGGCACCTGAAAATCCTCCGGCCGGCAACCCTGCGCCGGCGGATCCTGCTCCGCCTGTCCCCGCTCCGGCGCCTGCCGCGCCGCCCAGCCCGCCCGCCGTCGTAATTCCCTCTGCTCCTGCGGGTGCGGTCAACGATCCTGCCGGTGCCAAAAGCTACGCCTCGGGCAGGCTGGGGGCCTATGGCTGGGGATCGGACCAGTTCCTCTGCCTTGCCCGGCTTTGGACCAAGGAATCGAACTGGCTGACAACGGCCACCAACCCGTACTCCGGTGCCTACGGCATCCCGCAGGCGCTGCCGCCGGGCAAGTATTCCAGCGCCGGCAGCGATTGGCTGACCAATTACCGGACACAGATCGAGTGGGGCCTTGGCTATATCCGCGAGCGGTACGGTTCCCCCTGCTCGGCCTGGAACCACTCCGTGGCCAGGAATTGGTACTGACACCGCGCTAGGCTTTTCCCATGCCTGATTTCGAAAGATTCCGCGTCCTCCTCGAGGAGGAGCGGAAGCGGAAGGTGGCACTGCTCCCGTCGCTCCGCGCCGACATTGCCTCGGCAAACTCTGCGCGCCAGGATTCGAACGTCGACGACGAACACGATCCCGAGGGTTCCACCATTGCCTTCGAGCTGTCCCAGGCAGCTGCCCTGCTGCAGCAAAGCACCGCCGGCCTTGACCAGGTGGAGGCCGCCCTGGCCCGGATCGCTGCCGGCACGTACGGCATCTGTGCGGTTTGTGGAGAACCTATCGCGGAGGGAAGGCTGGAGGCCAGGCCCTGGACACCGTTCTGCATCCGGCACGCAGCCGCGGGACGTGGCCGATGAACGGCGGGACCGACTGTGTGGCGGCCGCCGCGGCGTTCATCGACCGCACCCTGCAGAATGAAGGCGCCTGGTACCGGGCGGACGACGTCGAGTCCCGGCTGGGCGGGGTGCTGTCCTCCTACGGCTCTTCGGTGGGCGCCGTCCGGGGAACGGTCCGGGACGCCCTGCGGAAGTTCAAGGAGCTGGACCACGATGCCGTGCTCCAGCTGGCGTCCGGGCTGTGGGGCCAGCCGAAACCTGGCAGCAGGCCGGTTTTTGAGCGGCGCCTGGCCGCCGTGGTGCTCCTGCAGTCAAGGGTCGGCCTCCTGCTGCACTCCGACCTGACCCGGATCGAGGGCTTCCTTCGTTCCGCGGAAAGCCCCGAGTTGGTGGACCCCCTGCTGTCCGACGTAGTGTTGCCGCTATTGGCTGGACTGGCAGGACGCGACCGGCAGCGCGCAGGTGTGGTCCTTGCCAGGTGGAGCCAGGACCCGGACGGGCGGCTGCGCAGGGCTGCGGCCTGCATTGGGCAGCAGTCGGGCACTGAGGCCCCCCACAAAGGAGTCAGCTATGAACGATCCCTATGACCTGAAACGCTTCGTGTCAGCCCAGGACAGCGGCGCAGGCGAGGGCGGGACCTTCGGGCAGGCCTTGGCTGAGCTTCAGCTCGGCAACAAGGCCGGCCACTGGATGTGGTTCATCTTTCCGCAGCTCGCCGGCCTTGGGCAAAGCCCTACCTCGCGGAAATATGCCATCACTTCGCTGGCCGAAGCCCGGGCGTACCTGGACCACGAGGTCCTGGGCCCGCGGCTCCTGGAGTGCGCCCTGGCGTTCAGCAACCACGCCGGGCGCACTGCCGAGGAAATCCTGGGCGGCATCGATGCCAGGAAGCTGCACTCGTCCATGACCCTGTTCCTCCGCGCCGCGCCCGGCGAAACAGTGTTCAAGACCGTCCTTGCCCAGTTCTTTGACGGCCAGCCGGACGAGGCCACCGACGCCCTGCTCGCGGAGCAGGACCAGGACTGAAAAGCCAAGCACGTCTACTGTTCCGGCGCAGGCAGTACGCGGCCCCTGTCGACCCCGTCCCTTCCCGCCTCCCGTCAGCCGCGGGAAACCTCCACCAGGCGGACGTCGGCCAGCCGGCCGGCGTCCACGACGGCGGTCATGTAAGTGCAGGCCGGCTGCCGGCGGCGGTCGGTGGGTGAACCCGGGTTCAGCAGGCGCAGGCCGCGCGGGGTGGTGGTGTCCCACGGGATGTGGCTATGCCCGAAGACCAGGACGTCCGCCTCCGGGTACAGCGCTTCGCAGCGTGCCTCACGTCCCTTTGCCTGGCCGGTTTCGTGGACCATCGCAAAGTTGACTCCCTCGAGCGTGGCCGTGGCAACTTCCGGCAACCGCCGGCGCAGCTGCGGCCCGTCATTGTTTCCGTAGACGCCCAGCAGCGAGCGGCTCCGCTGTTCAAACTCATCCAAGAGGGACGCGTCAACCCAGTCGCCGGCGTGCAACACCATGTCGGCGCTTTCGACGGCGGACCACAGCTGTGCGGGGAGCGCCCGGGCGCGCTTCGGGACATGGGTATCGGCAACCAGCACAAGATGCAGCGGCATGGTCAAAATCCTGCCATGGCGCGGCTCTTTCCCCACCTCGCCGCCATGCCCCCGTTTCCCTCCGCACTTTCTCCTTCGCCCTTTCCCCGCCGGGTAGGCAGTCGTACTCTTGGGCTGGGAGGTGATTGCCATGGAGGCAACGCAAGGCGACCGCATCATCGTCCATGGAAGGACCGTTGGGGCCACAGACCGGCACGGGGTGATCCTGGAGGTGCGGGGCCAGGGCGGGACGCCGCCCTACCTCGTCCGCTTTGATGACGGACACGAAACCATCATGTACCCCGGCGGTGATTTCGCCGTCGAACGCGGCCACGCGAACCAGGCCTGACTGACATTCGGCACGGCAGGTGCACCCCGTCCACGGCACCTGTCAGACTGGAACGATGGATCACTTTTCGGTTTCCACTGCGTCCTCAGCCCCGCCCGTCCGCACCGGTCCCCGGGACCCGGGCGACGCCTGGGTCGAAGGGGACCGCGGCCGCTACTGGGGGCGGTTCGGTGCAGCCGGAGTGCTGGCGTACGATCCGGACAAAGGCGTGCTGCTGCAGCACCGTGCTGTCTGGAGCCACAACGGGGGGACGTGGGGCCTGCCCGGAGGGGCGCTCCATCATGGCGAGGAGCCCGTCACAGGCGCGCTCCGGGAAGCCTTCGAGGAAGCTGCCGTACCCGCCGGCAATGTCGACCTTCTCTTCACGTCCTTCTTTGACGTGGGTTATTGGTCCTACACCACGGTGGTGGTGCTGGTCAGGGAGCCCTTTGATCCGGTGATCAGTGATCCCGAAAGCCTCGAACTGCGGTGGGTGCCGGTGGCCGATGTGGACTGCCTCGAACTGCACCCGGGCTTCGGGGTATCGTGGCCCGGCCTGCGTGAACGGCTTGGGGCCTAGTAGTCCGGGCCGTATTCGGCGGTGACCAGGATCGGGAGGTGGTCCGAGTTCCCGCGTGGAAGCGTTTCGACGCTTTCGATGTCGAGGCCCAGTGACGTTGCAAAATCGAAGTGGCCCTTGAATACCTTGTACCGGGTGTAGGTGCGCCTGTTGCTGAGCGACAGGGCATAGCCGGAGTTCTTCATGTGCAGGTCCAGGTTCTTCGTGAAGAACGGATAGTTGAAGTCGCCCACCATCAGGGTCATCAGGCCTTTGCCCATGCTGAGCAGTTCGGCATGGGCGGCGTGGATCTGCTTCCGCCGCAGCGAGTTCGAAGCCGTGAGGGGCGCGGCGTGGAAGGAGCCGATGACCAGCTCATGCTGCGTCTCGTTGTCCATCACCCGGGTGCCGATCAGCCGCTCATGGGCCGGGGCCAGGACCCGGTCGTGCATTGACTTCTTGAGCGCGAAGGACTGGGTGTCCAGGGCAGTGAAGCGGCTCATCCGGTAATAGATGGCCAGCCCCAGCCGGTTGCCCTTGGTGGCATCCGCCAGGTGCAGCGGCCCCAGCGTCTCGGGGAGGTCGCTGGAATCCACCTCCTGGAGGCAGAGCGCATCAATGTCATGGTTCCGCGCCAGGGCGAGGAGTTCACCGCTCGCCTTGTGTTTGCGGAGGTTGTAGCTGATGACACGCATGGAACACCTCTTCCGAGGGTTGCTGACAGGACCAGTTTCCGAGTCTAGTCGGATCAATCCTGTCCGGCTCCAACATTTCGCCGCGTCCGGCCAAGTCTCCCTCGGCAGACCGCCTCTGCCGCCCGTCCGGGGGACGGCGGATAGAGTTAAGGCCAATTCACTGAGTATCACCGGAGGGGCGCGCTTTGACCGCAGATTTGCATGAACTGGCCGCAGGAAGCTTCTACTACCTGGACCTGGGCGGGGGACGATTCCGTTCCACCATCCATGCCCAGGGCGCCTGGAACGTGCACGAGCAGCACATGGCGCCCGCGTCAGGCCTGATGGCGGACAGCCTGGAACGGCATGAGCCGCGGGCGGACATGCGGATGGCGCGGATCAGCTACGAGATCCTGGGGCTCATCCCGGGCGGCGCCTTCCATATCGAGACCACCACCCTCCGGCCGGGGAAGACCATCGAACTCCTCCAGGCGGAACTGGTGGCCGGCGGGCGGACTGCCATTCGCGCCACCGCCTGGCGGCTGGTCACCAGCGATACCACCGAAGTGGCCGCCATCGAGGACAACCCGATTCCCGGACCGGAGGACTGCAAGCCGTACGACGGCGCGTCCGTCTGGCCGGGCGGCTATATCCGCTCCCTTGAAATGAGGGTGGCGGAAGGGCACCGGCCGGGCGCCGGAAAGGTCTGGCTCCGGACAGACCACCCCTTGACGGACCGTGGCGACAGCGGCGACCTTGCCCGGCTCATGGGGCTCGTGGACACCGCCAACGGTATTGCGGCCCGGGTCCCCCCGGGCAAGGACAGTTATGCCTTTCCCAACCTGGACCTCCAGATCCACATGTACCGCCGCCCCGAGGGGGAGTGGCTGGGCCTGGACAATGCTGTGTCGTTCGGCGGAGACGGGATTGGCCTGACATCCACCGTGCTGCACGACCTCCAGGGTCCGTTCGGGCGTGCCGAGCAGATTCTCACTATCCGCAGAACCTGACATTGCGCGCGGATTTCGGCCGCAGAGGCCGAAGCCGCGCGCGGATGAAATCTGCCCTGCCCCTAGCTCCGAGCCTGTGTCGTTGAGTATCGTTGTATATCGTTCAGGATTCACAAGGGAGAACATCATGCGTGGTTCATATCAATCCGGCGGATTCGGCGGGACCAACATCGATGGCATGTGGCAGGCCGTCGAGGAACTGCGTTCCCGGTTCGAAAAGCGCGCAGGAACCCGCGCCGGCAAAGGCGAGGTCCGCGCCGCCGTGCTGGCCCTCCTGGCGGAGCGGCCCATGCACGGCTACCAGATCATCCGTGAAATCGAGGAGCGCAGCAACGGCAGCTGGAAGCCAAGCGCCGGCTCGGTCTACCCCACGCTGCAGCTGCTAGCGGACGAGGGCACCATCCGCGCGGAAGAGTCCAACAGCCGCAAGATCTATTCGCTGACAGAGGCCGGCCGTGAGGAAGTGGCCAACGACCATGCCGCGGCGGCCCCCTGGGAATCAGCGGGTTCCCAGGCCGGCGGGTTTACGGCCCTGCCCAAGGCCGGTGTGGAATTGGCCCAGGCTGCAGCCCAGGTTGGCCGCACGGGTTCACCGGAGCAGGTGCGGCAGGCCGTGGCAGTGCTCGATGAGGCGCGGCGCCGGATCTATTCGATCCTCGCCCAGGACTGACGCGGGTGGCGTTCGTCCGCCGGGACCGCCCCGCCCCGGTACCCGGCGCCGGAGGCACCCGCGCCCGCTACCGCCGCATCCTTCGCTTTGCCGCGTGGAACCTGGCTGTGACGTGGTGGTTTGAGCTCTTCCTCCCGCGGATCGGACTTGCCCGCATCGCCGGGCGGACACGTTCGAAGAGAATGCAGGGCTTCGCCCGGAACTTCCACCTGATGGCAGTGGAACTGGGCGGCCTGATGATCAAGGTGGGGCAGTTCCTGTCCTCCAGGCTTGACGTCCTTCCGCCCGAGATCACCAGGGAGCTTGAGGGGCTGCAGGACGAAGTCCCTCCGGTTCCGTTTCCCGCGATCCGCGCCCTTGCGGAGAAGGAACTGGGCGCCCGGCTTGAGCAGGTGTTCGCCTTCGTCGAGGAGGTGCCGGTCGCGGCCGCCTCGCTGGGCCAGGCGCACCGTGCCCGCCTCCTGCCCGCCGACGCCGCCGACACCGGGCTCAGCAACGTGGTCCTGAAGGTGCAGCGTCCGGGCATCGACGGGATTGTCGACGTCGACCTGGCGGCCCTGCGCAAGGTGGGAGGGTGGCTCAGCCGCATCCGCCTGGTTTCCAGCCGTGCGGACGTCCCGGCGCTGGTCGAGGAGTTCGCGCAGACGAGTTTCGAGGAGATCGACTACCTGCACGAGGCGGCAAATGCCGAGCGCTTCGAGGCCGCGTTTGCAGCTGATGACAGGGTCGGCGTGCCGCGCGTCGCGTGGGAGCGGACCACCCGGCGCGTCCTTACCCTTGAAGATGTCACGGCCATCAAGATCACGGAGGCCGGAGCCCTTCGCGCCGCCGGCATCGATCCGGCCGAAGTGGCCCCGGTGTTCGCGTCCGTTATGTTCGACCAGTTGTTCACCACCGGCTTCTTCCACGCGGACCCGCATCCGGGCAACATCTTCGTCACTCCGGTTCCCGCCAGCTCGGGGGGACATCCGTGGAAACTGACGTTCATCGACTTCGGCATGATGGGCGAGGTCACCGACTCCACGCGCAGCGGGCTGAGGAAGCTGCTGATTGCGGCCGCCGCGCGTGACGGCAAGGGGCTGGTGGCGGCGATCAACGACGTCGGCGTGCTGGCGCCGTCGGCGGACATCATGGAGCTGGAAAGGGCCATGACGCACCTCTTCGCCCGCTTCGGCGGGATGGGGTTTGCCGAGCTTCGTGAAGTGGATCCCAAGGAGTTCCGCGATTTCGGCGTGGAATTCGGTGACGTTATCCGCTCTTTGCCGTTCCAGTTCCCGGAGAACTTCCTGCTGATTATCCGGGCGATGTCACTGACGTCCGGTGTCTGCAGTTCGCTTGATGAACGCTTCAACCTGTGGGACTCGGTGGAACCGTATGCGGCCCGGCTGTTGCGGGACGAGCGCGGCAAACTCGTGCAGGACGTGGTCCAGCAGGCCCTCGACGCCGCGGCGATCGCCCTGCGCCTGCCCAAACGCCTGGAAGCACTGGCCGGCCGCCTCGAGGAGGGGTCGCTTGCGGTGGCTAATCCCCGCATTGAGCGGCAGCTCGCCCGGCTGGACCGCAGGGCCCGGCGGTCGGCGTCGGCCCTTGTTTTTGCGGCCCTGCTCATTGCCGGCGCCGTGGTGCGGGCAGACGACCTTGTCCTGGGCAGCGTCCTCATGGCCGGGTCCGTGGTCCCGCTGCTGCACGGGCTGTGGGCGGGCCGCCGCGGTCCGTGACCGCGTCAGCGTCAGGCGCGTCCCTGGAATACAAGCCAGCCGGCAACCGTGGACAGCCCCGTGAGTACGGCGCCCCACAGCATGTCCACCACGATCAGCTGCAGCGGCCACACCTTCAGGGTGGCGGCATTGGTGAGGTCGTAGGTGGCGTAGGCGAAGGCGCCCAATGCCGCGCCGTAACCCAGGGCAGTGAGCCAGCTGCCGCCGTCGAGGGCAGGCCGGAGGGCAAAAAACACAATCCCGGCGATGTAAATGACATAGAAGGCGACGGCGTAACCTAGGTGTGGTTTATCCGCCAGCAGCTCGCCGATGTGGCTGCGGTAAAAGGGATTCATCAGCTTGAGCCAGACGGCGTCAATCGCCGCGAAGGCGGCGGCGACCACCAGGAACTGCAATATGACCATAGGGGAGCATAGCAACATGTACGACGACGGCCCGGGGCCCCGCACGCTAACCGTTGTGCGGCAGGAAAAGTCGCTGGGCGCGGGCCGTGACCTGGAGCTCGGCCTGGAACTCCTGGCACGGGTGAAGAAGGGGGACATTGGCCCCACACTCCGGCTTTACCGGCCTGCGCCCACCGTTGCCTTCGGCCAGCGTGACACCCGGTTGCCGGGCTTTGAGGCGGCTGCCCGGGCGTGCAGGGCCAACGGCTTCGAGCCCCTGGTCCGCCGGGCAGGGGGGCGGGCGGCCGCCTACCACGAGGGGACCCTGGTGGTGGACCACCTTCAACCGGACGCCGACGCCATCGCAGGCTCCAAAACCAGGTTCGGTTACTTTGGGGAGCTGTTTGCCGAGGTACTGCGCAGCATCGGCGTTCAGGCGGCCGTGGGCGAGATTCCGGGCGAATACTGCCCCGGCGAGTTCAGCGTGCACGGAACCGATCCGGCTGACGGCGGCCACCAGGTGAAGCTGGTGGGCACGGCGCAACGCGTAGTGGCCGGCGGCTGGCTCTTCAGTTCCGTCATTGTGGTGGAAAACTCTGCGCCCATCCGCAAAGTGCTGACCGACAGCTATGCCGCCCTGGGGCTGGACTGGAACCCCGCCACGGCAGGTGCGGTCGAAGACCTGGTCCCTGGCGTGGACGTTGCCGCGGTGGAAAATGCCTTGCTTGCCGCCTACGCGGGCCATGCCGTCCTGAAGGCCGCTTCCTTCAGCAGCCTGGGGGCATGACCCGCGCGATGGCGTTAGCGCCTAGGCTGCGAGGCGGGTCTTGACCTCGGCTGCGGACGGATTCGTGGCCGCGGTGCCGTCCGGGAAGAGGACGGTGGGTACCGTGCGGTTGCCCCCGTTAAGCTGCTCCACGAGTTCGGCAGTGCCTTCCACTTCCTCGATGTTGATCTCGGTGTAGCCGATGCCCTGGGCATCCAGCTGCTTCTTCAGCCGGTTGCAGTAGCCGCACCAGGTAGTGGAAAACATGGTGATGGTGCCGGAGTCGGGAGTGAAGTCCACGGAGCTCTCCTCTGTGTCGTTGACGGTTTCGTTCCTGACAACGGTAACGCGGCGGTGCCTATTCCCGGCCAACAGAGGCCGCAGGCCGTTCATATGTCCTTCGGATGACACCATCTGGCGCCGGTGGCATGCTGGAGCCATGTGTGGACGCTATGTCATGGCCCGTGCCGTGGGGGACCTCCTGGCCGAGTTCGACGCCGAGCTGGAGGACGAGGTGAACATTCCTCCGTCGTGGAATGTCGCCCCGACGGACGGCGTTCCCATCGTCCTTGAACGCCTGGTGGATGACGGGCCGGCTGCCAGGCAGGTGCGCCAGCTCCATGTTGCCCGGTGGGGGCTGGTCCCGTCCTGGGCCAAGGACCCGGGCATCGGCTCGCGGATGATCAACGCACGCAGTGAGTCCGTGCTTGAGAAGCCGGCGTTCCGCAAGGCCGCCAGGTCGCGCCGCTGTGCGGTCCCGGCAGATGGATACTACGAATGGAAGCAGGGGCCGGGAAAGTCGAAGCAGCCGTACTATGTCCATCCGGACGGGGGTAAGGGCCTGGTCTTCGCAGGGCTCTATGAGTGGTGGAAGGATCCCGCGTGGCCGGCGGGGGAGCCGGGCGGCTGGATGCTCTCCACGGCTATCCTGACCACTGACACCCCGCCGCCGGGCAGCGAGTCAACGGTGTTTGGAAAACTGACGGCCTTGCATGACCGCGTGCCGCTGCCGATGGACAAAGCCACGATGCGGGCATGGCTCGACCCAGCCGCGGACGACGCCGCCGGCCTGGTGGACCTGGTGCGGGCGGGGGTCAAGGACGTGGCGGCGGACTGGCACGTGGACTCTGTGGGAAAAGAAGTCGGCAACGTCCGGAACAACGGGCCGGAACTCATCCGGCCCGTGGAGGCCCTCTTCTAGTAGTCCGTCGCGGACCCGCGGCAAGCGCTATACGGTGACCGCGCCGTCGTCGTCCACTCTCCAGGCGGGGTTGTAGGCAACCTCCCACCGGAAGCCGTCCGGATCGGCGAAGTATCCGCTGTACCCGCCCCACGGCTGGGTGATGGGCTCCGCGATGATGGCAGCCCCCGCCGCGGCCGCTTCTTCCATGACCCGGTCCACGTCCTCAGTGGACGGAAGGTTGTGGCTAAGCGTGATGCAGGGAACCGGACCGGGCGGACTGACGCCGGCGTCAGCCTGCATCTGGCGGACGTCCCACAGGGACAGCACCAAACCGTGGTTCACCTGGATGAACACAACATCACCCTCAAGTTCACGGTGGACCGGCCAGCCAAGGCCGTCCACATAGAACGCGCGGGAGGCGGAAACGCTGCGGACACCTAGTGAGATGAAGTCGACTCTGGGCTGCATGCTTCGATACTGTCAGACGATGGCGACAATTCAAGGAAATGATCGAGATGCTTTGGCCGACAAGGAACAGCTCGCTGCGGTCCGCATTGCTGTCGACGAGGTGGATGAGCAGATTGTCACCCTCATCGCCCGCCGGGAACGGCTGATCCGGATTGCCGGAACCCTCAAGGGTGATGACGCCGAGGTCCGTGCGCCCGGGCGCGTGGAACGGATCATTGAGCATGTCCGCTCGGCAGCCGAGAAAAAAGACATCGACCCGGACATTGTGGAGTCCACGTACCGGGCAATGATCTCCGGCTTCATCGAACTGGAAATGCGGGTCCACAAAGGGAACAGCTGAACTGCCCGCAAGCCCTTGTTTAGAGGTGTTCCTCCACGGGGACGCCGTGCTGGAATTCCCTGCCCTCGGCCTCGCTGAAGGCTGACATGACATGCCCCTTGCCAAGGCCGTTCAAGGCCGCCAGGGGAAAGCTGCCCGTAATGGTGCTGTCGGAGTGGGTCACACCGGACAGGTCGTAGTCTTCTTCGACTCCCTGTTCACGGTTGAATGAATAAAAGGCAATCGCCTCCCCGTTCATGAACTCAATGCATAGCCGCCGTTGTGTTGAATAGTCCGGAGTAGCCCCTACCAGACCTACCACGTAAGCACCGGACGCCGGGATGGTGCCGTCTATATTGAACGTGGCCACCACGGTGGAGTCCTGGGTTGAGATGCTTGCCTGCTTAAGAAGTGCGTCTTGGGTGCTCATGGCACCATCCTGCTCCCTGTCGATCGGTCCGTCCACCCTTGCGCGCCATTCTCCTCAGTCCTTCCTCTGAACCTTCTTTGCGCACGTTCAGGGCAGGGGTAGACTGGGCTTATTCGAACAAGTATTCGAATAAGCCAGATGAGATCCGGGAGGCGCCATGGGCATGTTCAGCCAATCCGTGGACGTCGAGTGCACCGCCGACGGCGAACCGCAGCGCCTGCTGTGGGCAGGACGTTCCTATGCTGTTTGTGCTGAACCGGTGCGCTGGTACGAACGCCGGCAATGGTGGGCGGAAGAAAGCCGCGCTCCGCTTGGCAGCGGCCGCGGACTGGTGGACCACGAAATCTGGCGGGTCCAGGTGCGGCCTGACCACCCTGTCCGTGGGGTCCAGGGGCCGGAAGAAACCCTGACGCTTGACCTCACCAGGCATATCCAAAGCGGCCGCTGGCGGCTGCTGCGCATCCATGACGCACTCCGGCCCAGGACAGCATGAGCTTCACCCATCTTCACGTCTCCACTGCCTTCAGTGCGCACTACGGCGTCTCCTGGCCAGAGGAACTGGCACAGGCCGCCGCCGCTGACGGTGCAACGGCCCTTGCATGCACTGACCGTGACGGCATGTACGGAACCATCAAACACCTCAAGGCATGCATGGGAGCGGGCATCGATCCCATTGTGGGTGTTGACCTTGCGGTATTTGACGACGACGGCGATCACCGCACCCAGCTTGCCGGCAGGGTGGTGGTGCTGGCCCGGGGCAACAACAACGGGGCGGGCTACCGCGCGCTCTGCAGGCTGATATCAGATGCCCATGCCCGCACCTCCGGGAAATCCGGGGGAACAGTTCCAGCCGCCGTGACCAGGGCCGAACTTGCCTCCCGAACCCTCGATCCCCAAACCCTGAAACCGGTGCTGACTGTCCTGGTCGGGCCTGATTCCGACGTCGGCCGCGCCATGGGCGGGCGGCGCTACCTTCGTCCGCGCACCCTCTTCAAGCAATGGTTGGACGCCATGCCCGCAGGCACTTTGGTTGCCGAGATAGTTTCCCAGCTCAGCGCACCCGGAAAGCCCTTGAGTACCGCCCATGCTGTCCGCATGCTCAAGCTGGCAGAAGAGCATCATGTTCCTGCAATCCTGACAAACGCCGTAAGGTACTGCGCTGCAGACGGAGCGCCCACCGCGGATGTGCTCGACTCAGCCCGCACCCTGAAATCCCTGCCGCAACTCGCGGAAGAGCCCCTGCTGCAGCCAACAGGCCAAGGCTGGCTTAAATCCTCCGCGGAGATGCTCCGTCTGGGCAAGGAGATCATTTCTGCGGCAGGCTATGGTGCAGCGGACCTCAAGCAGCTGATGGCGCAGACCGAGGCGCTGGCGGACCTCTGCAGGATTGATCCGGTCACGGACATGGGGTGGAAGCAGCCCGTGGTGCCGGAAGCTTCAGTCATCGGGATCAGCCAGGATCCGCACCTTGAACTGGTCCAGCGGTGCCAGGCTGGAATCACCAGGCGCTTCCCGGGAATTACCGGCACTGCCGGACAAAGGATGCGCTCCCGGCTCGATCACGAACTGGGCATCATCCGCAACCTCGGCTTCTCCTCCTATTTCCTGACAGTTGCCGAGGTCTCCCGCATGATCCAGGAAATGGGAGTGCGGGCAGCAGCCCGTGGATCCGGCGCCTCAAGCCTGGTCAATTACCTGATCGACGTCAGCCAGGTGAACCCCCTGCAGCATGACCTGATTTTCGAACGCTTCCTGTCGCAGGACCGGGCAACCCTTCCGGATATTGACATAGACGTTGAAAGCGCGGAGCGGCACAACGTCTACCACCGGATTTTTGAGCGCTTTGGTGCTGAGCGGGTCACCCTGATGAGCATGCAGAATGGCTACCGGGCCAGGGGCGCAGTGCGGGACGCCGGCATGGCGCTGGGCATGGACGGCGACGAAGTGGGGGAGATTGCCAAGCAGTTGTGGCGCTTTTCTGCCCGCAATTTCCGTGAAGCGCTGCAGGAAAAACCTGAGCTCCGGGAGTTCGCCGGCCGGGTGGAACAGCGGGACCTGGATGGAAACCAGCAGCTTGATCTGCTGGTGGACCTGACGGAACGCCTTGACAGGCTGCCCCGGCATATTTCCATGCATCCCTGCGGCGTGATCCTTGGCGACGCAACCCTGCTGGACCGCACTCCCGTGCAGCCCAGCGGACTTGGCCTCCCCATGAGCCAGTTCGATAAGCACGACATGGATCCCATGGGAATGCTCAAGCTTGATGTCCTTGGGGTCCGGATGCAGAGCGCCATGGCTTTTGCCGTGCGGGAAGTCATCCGCATCCACCCCTCCAAGGAAGAAGTGGTGGCAGCCGGAAAGCATTCACCTGGTCCGGACGGGACCGGTCCCGACTACATTGCCGACAACGGGCACATCGACCTCAATGCCGTCCCGCTGGACGATGAAGCCACCTTTGAACTGATCAGGAGCACCCACACCCTGGGCTGCTTCCAGATTGAATCGCCCGGGCAGCGTGAGCTCATTGGCAAGATGGCCCCCCGGGAATTCAACGACCTCATCATCGATATTTCACTGTTCCGCCCCGGCCCCATGAAATCGGACATGGTCCGGCCCTTCCTTGAGCACAGGCACGGATTCGCCCCCGAGGTGTACCCCCATCCGGACCTGAAACCGGTGCTCGCGGAGACCCACGGCGTCACCGTTTTCCACGAACAGATCCTGAAGACCTTCGACGTCATGACAGGCTGCGGACTGGCACGTGCGGACGAGTTCCGCCGTGCCCTGGGCAACGAGGTCCTTGAGTTGGGCGTGGAGGAGTTCTTCCGCAAAGCGGCCCGGGAAAGGGGCTACGCGCCCGTTGTGGTGGACAACGTCTGGGGAACCTTGAAAGCCTTCGGAAGCTTCGGATTCTGCAAAGCGCATGGTGCTGCCTTTGCAGTCCCCACCTACCAGTCGGCCTGGCTGAAGGCGCACCATCCCGAAGCATTCCTTGCCGGGCTGTGGGAGCACGATCCCGGGATGTACCCCAAAAGGCTGCTGGTAGCGGAAGCACGGCGCCTGGGCATCCCGATCCTCCCGTTGGACATCAACCGCAGCAAGGCAGAATACCGGGTGGAACGGGTAGAGCAAGGCCCGGATGCAGGAAAGCTGGGAATCAGGCTAAGCCTGAACGGCATTTACGGATTGTCCGCAACAGAACTTAAGCGGATCGTTGCCGGTCAGCCCTTTGACTCACTCGCAGACCTGAGGGCACGGTCCAGGGTCAGCAAGCCCAGCATCAAGCGGCTGGCCCAGCTGGGCGCTTTTGATTCCCTTCACCGGGAGGCAGGCGGCAACGCAAACCGTGCGGACCTTGTCCAACACCTGCAAAAACTCCAAGGTGCCGGCAGCGGACGGAAAGGTGTGGAGGTTATCGAGGGTCAGCTCTCCCTGCCTTTGGGGGATGTTGAACTGCGCAACGTCAAGCCCGGGCTGCCGGCGCCTACCCTGGTGGAAACTGTGCGGGCCGAACTCGACCTGATGGCTGTTGATGTCAGCAGCCACCTGATGGACAGCCACCGGCCGATGCTCAACAGGCTGGGAGTCACCACGGCGGACAAGCTCCTCGGCCTGCGGAACGGGACGGAAGTATTGGTGGCCGGGGTTCGCGTGGCAACCCAGACGCCGCCCATGCGGGGCGGCCGGCGGGTAGTTTTCATCAGCATCGACGACGGCACCGGCTGCATCGATTCGGTCTTCTTCCATGAAGCCCAGGAAAAGGCAGGAATGATCCTCTTTGGAACCCGGCTGCTCCTGATCCGTGGCACCACCAGGCGGACCGGCCCGCGGGGAATCAGCCTGAGCGCGAGCATGGCCTGGGACCTGAGCCGCGCCGAAACCTTGCCGTTCCAGGAGTCCCAGGCGCAGGAACCGGAGGCCCGGCACCCCCTGGACGGAATCACCCGGACCCTCGCCATCACGGGATTCGGCGGCTGATCCTCGGGTGCGCCGCGTTGGTCGGGCCTGAGCTGAACCGATAGCATTGACGATGGCTGGCTGTGGTCCCCGTATGCCACAAGCTATGAAGCCTTAACTTTGAATAGGAGACACCCGTGTCAGATGCCCAGCAGATCACCCTTCTCGTCGATGGCGAAGAGACCAAGGTGACTACCGGGACAACCGGTGCGGAACTCTTCTTTGAGCGCCGTGATGTTGTTGTTGCCCGCGTCAACGGCGAGCTTAAGGACCTGGACCAGGAACTGCCTGAAGGCGCCGACGTCGAGGGCGTCACCATCGATTCCCCGGACGGGCTGAACGTCCTCCGCCACTCCACCGCCCACGTCATGGCGCAGGCCGTCCAGCAGCTGCGCCCGGACGCCAAACTGGGCATCGGCCCGTACATCACCGACGGCTTCTACTTCGACTTCGATGTTGCCGAACCGTTCACTCCCGAGGACCTCAAGACCCTCGAAAAGATGATGCAGAAGATCATCAACCAGAACCAGAAGTTCGTCCGCCGCGTGGTCAATGAGGACGAGGCCCGCGAAGCCATGAAGGACGAGCCTTACAAGCTTGAACTCCTGGGCAAGAAGAACGAAGCCGCAGAGGCCGGCGAAGGCGTCAACGTCGAGGTCGGTGCCGGCGACATCACCATCTACGACAACGTGGAGCGCAAGGACGGGACCACCGTCTGGTGCGACCTTTGCCGTGGGCCGCACCTGCCCAACACAAAGCTGATCTCCAATGCCTTCGCCCTCACCCGTTCGTCCTCCGCCTACTGGCTGGGCAATCAGAAGAACCAGCAGCTGCAGCGGATCTACGGCACTGCGTGGCCTACCAAGGATGCCCTCAAGGCCTACCAGGAGCGCATCGCCGAGGCCGAACGCCGCGACCACCGCAAGCTTGGCTCTGAACTGGACCTGTTCTCCTTCCCGGACGAACTCGGTTCGGGCCTTCCCGTCTTCCACCCCAAGGGCGGCATCATCCGCAAGGAGATGGAGGACTACTCCCGGCAGCGCCATGTTGAGGCCGGCTATGAGTTCGTGTACACGCCGCACATCACCAAGGGCCACCTGTACGAGGTCTCGGGCCACCTGGACTGGTACAAGGACGGCATGTTCCCGGCCATGCACGTGGACGCCGAACTCAATGAAGACGGCACAGTCCGCAAGCCCGGCCAGGATTACTACCTCAAGCCGATGAACTGCCCCATGCACAACCTGGTCTTCCGGGCCCGCGGACGCTCCTACCGTGAGCTGCCCCTGCGGCTGTTCGAATTCGGGTCGGTGTACCGGTACGAGAAGTCCGGCGTGGTGCACGGCCTGACCCGGGTCCGCGGCATGACACAGGACGACGCCCACATCTACTGCACCCGCGAGCAGATGAAGGATGAGCTCACCAAGACCCTGACGTTCGTGCTGGACCTGCTCAAGGACTACGGCCTGAACGACTTCTACCTGGAGCTCTCCACCAAGGATCCCGAGAAGTTCGTCGGTGACGACGCCGCCTGGGACGAAGCTACCCGGACCCTGGCCGAAGTGGCCGAGGAATCGGGCCTGGAACTTGTCGCTGATCCGGGCGGGGCCGCGTTCTACGGCCCCAAGATTTCCGTGCAGGCGAAGGACGCCCTGGGCCGGACCTGGCAGATGTCCACCATCCAGCTGGACTTCAACCTGCCGGAACGGTTCGAACTGGAGTTCCAGGCGGCAGACGGCACCCGCCAGCGCCCCGTCATGATCCACCGCGCGCTGTTCGGATCGATAGAGCGGTTCATGGGAGTGCTCACCGAGCATTACGCCGGTGCTTTCCCCGCCTGGCTGGCCCCGGTGCAGGTGGTGGGCATCCCGGTGGCGGAAACGTTCAACGAGTACATGTTCGACGTCGTCGACCAGCTCAAGGCCGCAGGCATCCGTGCCGAGGTGGACACCTCCTCGGACCGGTTCCCGAAGAAGATCCGCACCGCCAGTAAGGACAAGATCCCGTTCGTGCTGATCGCCGGCGGGGATGACGCCGAGGCAGGCGCAGTCTCGTTCCGCTTCCGGGACGGAAGCCAGGACAACGGCGTGCCCGTGGCAGAGGCAGTCAAGCGGATCACGGAAGCCGTCCGTAACCGGACCAGCTAGCGGAAACGGAACAGCACGGTGCAGGAGAACACAGGCGCAGGGTATCCAGGCGATGCCGGCGTTACCGACGACTTTGACCTCGCCGGTGTCCCGGACGCCTTCCAGCGCCTGTGGACTCCGCACCGCATGGCCTACATCAAAGGCGGGCAGCACCAGTTCAAGAATGAGAACGACTGCCCCTTCTGCGTTGGCCCCGGACGGACTGACGAGGAAGCCCTTATCGTCCACCGTGGAAAGACCTGCTACGTGGTGCTGAACCTCTTTCCCTACAACCCCGGCCATCTCCTGGTATGCCCGTACCGTCACATTCCCGACTACACAGACCTGACTCTCGACGAGACCGCCGAGTTCGCGGAACTCACCCAGACCGCCATGAAGGTCCTGCGGAAAGTGGCCAACCCGGGCGGCTTCAACCTGGGCATGAACCAGGGCGTCGTGGGCGGTGCCGGAATCGCGGCGCACCTCCACCAGCACATCGTTCCCCGCTGGGGCGGTGACGGGAATTTCTTCCCGATCATCGCCCAGACCAAGGCCATTACGCAGACCCTCGACGAGGTCCGCCAGCAGGTGGCCGACGCCTGGCCCGGGGAGACGGATGCTGAATAGGCACGCCCGCGGATTCTTCACCGCACTGTTCACCCCGCTTGCCCGCTGGCTCCTCAAGATCGGTGTTTCGCCGGATGCGGTAACGGTCGTCGGCACGGCCGGTGTCGTGGTGGGTGCCCTGGTCTTCTATCCGCTCGGCCAGCTTTGGTGGGGAACCCTGTTCATCACCGCGTTCATCTTCTCCGATGTCCTGGACGGCATCATGGCCAGGATGCGGGAGGTGGGCAGCCGGTGGGGCAACTTCCTTGACTCCACGCTTGACCGGATCGCCGACGGCGCCCTGTTCGCCGGCCTGGCCGTGTGGTTCTTCACCGGCGGGGCGAACGTTCCCATCGCCGTGGCAGCCATGGTCTGCCTGGTCCTTGGCATGGTGGTTTCCTATGCCAGGGCAAAGGCCGAGTCGCTGGGGTTCACGGCCAACACCGGGATCGCGGAGCGGGCCGAGCGCCTCGTCTCCGTGCTGGTGGTTACCGGCTTCACGGGCCTTGGACTTCCGGAACTGGTGCTGCTGGTGACGCTCCTGCTGCTGGCCGTGGCCAGCTTCATCACAGTGGTCCAGCGCGTGCTTTCCGTCCGCCGCCAGTCCCTCGCCGAGCCGTCGCCTGCTGATTAACACGAATTAAGCCTGCTGGCCGCGGTGAGACTAGTATTAGGACTGCCCGGTCAATGGATCCGGCAACCCGGTGCGTGTACATCGGCATCTCCGTGCCGCCCTGCACCCCGGCGAAGGTCATCTATCTACCCATAGGGGTTTTTGTGTCTACACCTGATGTAAGCAGCGAAGCCGGTTCGTCCGCGAACAGCGTCACGGGCAGCAACCGCGTGAAGCGCGGTATGGCTGAGATGCTCAAGGGCGGCGTCATCATGGACGTCGTCAACGTCGAA
>NZ_JARCCZ010000026.1:0-83491 GCF_048957775.1 Pseudarthrobacter sp. CC4
GGTCAATTCAACCAATCACTAAAACAATTGGTATCAACAAACTTGGCACACTATTGAGTTCTCAAACAACAGACACACCCGGCACCACCACCAGCAAAAAACCACCGTGGATCGCTCCGGAGCAACTTTTCAAACTTACCCGCTGGCTTCTCACTTGTCAAACCGGCGTCCGCGACTCTCTACAGCCAAAAGCTTGAGTGTCGGTTTTTCCGTCTGACTCCGTGGAGCAGCGCGGAAATAAACTCTACCACCACTTTTTCCAGATCGCCAACCGGGCCGCAGAGGGCCTTCCGCGCCCCGTACTGGAGACAGGAAAAGGCCCGGAACCACGCGGATTCCGGGCCTTCCCCGCTCATCGGGGACCGGCTGCTAGCCGGCCGCCGGAGCTCCCGGCTTGAAGTAGGCAGCCCCCAGCGGCGGGAGGGTGACGCTCAGCGTTGCCGGCTGGCCGTCCTGTCCCTGGTCCGTTGCCTTCAGCGCACCGGAATTGAGGACACCGGATCCGCCGTAAGTGGTGGCGTCCGTGTTCAGCACTTCGGTCCATGCACCGGCCTCCGGAACCCCCAGGGTGTAGCCGACGTGCGGCGATCCGGAGAAGTTGATGGCGCAAACCAGCGGGTTGTTCTCCTTGTCCCAACGGATGAAGGACAGGACGTTCCGGTCCGCGTCTCCCCCGTTGATCCACTGGAAGCCCCCGGGCTCGTTGTCCCTGGTGTACAGCGCCGGCGTGGAACTGTAGAGCTCGTTGAGGTCCTTGGTGAGCAGTTGCACGCCGTTGTGTGCTGGGATGTCGGCAAGCCACCAGTCGAGCCCATGCTGTTCGGACCATTCCGCTTCCTGGCCAAACTCGGTGCCCATGAAGATCAGCTGCTTGCCGGGGTGCGCCCACTGGTAGGCGAGGAAAGCGCGCAGGTTTGCGAGCTGCTGCCAGCGGTCGCCAGGCATTTTGCGGAGCATGGAGCCCTTGCCGTGGACTACCTCATCATGGCTGATGGGAAGCAGGAAGTTTTCCGTAAAGGCGTAGACCATGGAAAACGTGACGGTGCCGTGGTGCCACTTGCGGTTGATCGGCTCCTCGGAAATGTACTTGAGCGAATCGTGCATCCATCCCATGTTCCACTTCAGGCCGAAGCCGAGGCCGCCATGGCTGGTGGGAGCGGTGACGCCCGGAAACGCGGTGGACTCTTCGGCGATCATCACAGCGCCGGGGTGCGTCTTGTAGACCGTGGCGTTGACTTCCTGGAGGAAGGAAATCGCTTCCAGGTTTTCCCTGCCGCCGAACCTGTTGGGCTGCCACTGCCCGTCCTGCCGCGAGTAGTCGAGGTAGAGCATGGAAGCCACGGCGTCCACGCGCAGGCCGTCAATGTGGAATTCGTCCAGCCAGTACAAGGCGTTGGCCACCAGGAAGTTCCGGACTTCGGTTCGGCCGAAGTCGAAGATCAGGGTGCCCCAGTCAGGGTGCTCGCCCAGGTTCGGGTCTGCGTGCTCGTACAGGGGCTCGCCGTCGAACTGCGCAAGCGCCCAGGCGTCCTTGGGGAAGTGGGCCGGGACCCAGTCCAGCAGCACGCCGATCCCCGCCTGGTGGAGGGTGTCCACCAGGTAGCGGAACTCATCCGGGTGGCCGAAACGGGAGGTGGGGGCGAAGTAGGAGGTGACCTGGTAGCCCCAGGACCCGCCGAAGGGGTGCTCTGCCACGGGCATGAACTCCACATGCGTGAATCCGAGCCACTTGACGTAGTCAACCAGTTCCTTGGCGAGCTCCCGGTAGCTGAGGCCCAGGCGCCAGGAACCGAGGTGCACCTCGTAGACGCTCATCGCCGAGTTGTGGGGATCCCGCTGGGCGCGTGCCTCCATCCATTCGTCGTCCTTGAAGGCGTACGAAGGCTCAACCACCCGGGAAGCGGTCAGCGGGGGCACTTCGGTACCGAAAGCCAGGGGGTCTGCCTTCTCCACCCAGTGGCCGGCCTTGGTCCTGATTTCGAATTTGTAGCACGCCCCTGCCAAAACGCCCGGCACAAAGAGTTCCCATACCCCCGAGGAGCCCAGCGAACGGAGGGAGTTCTCGCGGCCGTCCCAGGCGTTGAAGTCACCCTTGACGCGGACCGCCTGCGCGTTGGGTGCCCAGACGGCAAACGAAACACCGTCTACGTCCCCCATGGCGGACTTGTAGTGCTGGACGTGGGCGCCGAGCACCTCCCAGAGCTTTTCGTGCCGGCCCTCACCGATAAGGTGCAGGTCCACTTCGCCCACGGTGGGCAGGTAGCGGTAGGGCTCGTCCATGGTGACCGGTTCGGCACCCGGGTAGGTGACCGACAGCCTGTAGTCGGGGACGTGCCCGTGCTGCAGCGGTTCAAGGACTGCCACCCAAACGCCATGGGCTTCATGTTCCATCGGCACTTCGCCCGTCGGCGTAATCACGGTCACTGCTTCCGCGAGGTGCTTCACCGTACGGATAGTCACGTGGCCGTAATCGTCAAGGTGCGCGCCCAGGACAGAGTGGGGTGCGTGGTGTTCACCGTTCGCAATCTTGCCCAGGGTGCCCTCGTCCACATGGAGCGGCGCTCCCGGCCGGTCAGTTCGTGCTGAGCCTGTCATTTCGTTACCTTCCGATGCTGCGCCGGCGTGATCGCCGGCGCCGTTACCGCCCAGGAGCCGCCGGGAGGCGTTCACGGGGATCGCCAACCAGTCGGGCCTGTTACGCAATTCATAAACTACTTCGTACAGTGCCTTGTCCAGCCACAATGCCACAAAGAGGGGCGACTCCCTGTCCACGGTCCCGGGCGTCACCGCCGCGTACCCTGCCAGGAAGGCCTCCGCGCAGTCGTCAACCCAGTTGGCCGGGACCTGCGCCCCTTCCTGTTCGCGCTGGGCTGCTCCGGCCGCGTAATCGAAAGACCGCAGCATTCCGACGACGTCCCTCAGGGGAACGTCCGGGACGTTGCGTTCTGCGACGGGCCGCAGCGGTTCGCCTTCAAAATCGAGGATGGCCCACCGCGCAGGGCTTCCCGCGTGCCCCGGGACCTGAAGGATCTGGCCCAGGTGGAGGTCCCCGTGGATGCGCTGCAGCGGGCCGGCCGGTGCGTGGTCCAGCTGGTCGAGCAGTGCGGTCAGGGCGTCGTCGTAAGGGCCGACGGCGCTTCCGGCTTCCGCCCATGCCTGGCGGACGCGCTGGGCTACTGCGGGAGCGATGACCTGGCCCGGCTGGCGCTCCGCTGACTGGCCCAGCGCTTCGGCCAGCCGCTGGTGGACGGTGGCGGTCGCCGCACCGAGCGCGCGGGCTTCTGCCGTGAAGTCAGTGCCGGACCGGGCGGCGTCAACGGCCAGCAGCCATGCGTCCCGGCCGCCCGCCAGGAACTCGTGCGCCACAGCCAGTTCGCCCTGGACATACCGCGGGCCCGCGCCGTTGGCTGCCGCTCCGTTTGCCGCCTGGGCCAGCCATTCGCCGCGCACCCAGCCAAGGGTGGCGGGAACTTCCAACGTGCCTGCAGCCGTCAGGGCAGCACCCACTTCAACTTCCGGATTGGTGCCGTCGGACAGCACCCGGAACACCTTCAGGATGGCGGCAGACTCGCCGTCGTCCACAATGACTGAACTGTTGGATTGCTCACCTGACAGCACCTTCACAACGCCGCGGCTGGTGGGCAGCCGCCGCTCCCCCTCGACACGGAAGCCGGCCGCGGCTCCGTTCGGCGCCTTTTCCCTGTTCCGGATGAGCTCCAGCAAGCTGCCCACGAAGTCGGGATCGTGGACGGCGTCATAGACCCAGGTCCGGGATGGATCCATGCCGGCGGCCTGCCCCACAAGGGCACGTTCCATTCCGGCAGCCGGCGCCTGCCGGAAACTCAAGGGAACCTGGACAACGGCCGTCCGCCTGCCGCCGTCGGGCGTCTTCGTGGTGACGCTCAGGAGGAAGACGGCCAGCCCGGCGTGGCCCGAGGGATCCTCAAGCCCCAGGCTGCCGGCCTGGGACATCTCGAAGTCGGGTGTCTTGACCGGGAACCAGCGCTGCCGTGGCAGCCATTCCTGGAGGAGGGCAGTGAGGGCGGGGGTGAGGATTGGCTGGTTCATATCTCAGTTCTCAATCGAGAGGATCGGAATTGCCTGCGTGTACGGAGACGACGGGTTGGATGCAGCGGACCGGATCCGCAACCAGAAGAAGTCGTGGCTGCCAAGGGTCAGGGTCAGGTTTCCGTCCTCGTTGATGCCGGGGAACGGCTGGCCGCCGAAGACATCGCGCAACCCCCGTCCGGCGAACTGCGGGATCTTCAACTGGGCCGCGACCGGATGCTGCGAGAGGTTGAAGGTGCACAGGATGGTCTCCGCGACGGCGCCCGCCGAGTTGCCGTCCGGAAGTTCGCGGAGGTAGGCCAGTACGGCGTCGTGGTCGGCCTCGACGTGCTTGAACCCGCCGAGGCCGAAGGCGGGGTGGTTCTTGCGTACGCTGAGGATCTGACGGGTCCAGCGCAGCAGCGAACCGGAATGGGCCGCCTCAGCCTCCACATTGGCCATGCTGTAGTTGTACACCAGGGACTGGATGGGCGGCAGGTAGAGCTTGCCCGGATCCGCGTTGGAGAAGCCGGCATTCCGGTCCGGGTTCCACTGCATGGGGGTACGCACGGCATCGCGGTCTTCAAGCCAGATGTTGTCGCCCATGCCGATCTCGTCCCCGTAGTACAGGAACGGGCTTCCGGGCAGCGAAAGCAGCAGGGCGTTGATCAACTCGATCTCAGCGCGGGAGTTGTCCAGGAGGGGCGCGAGCCTGCGTCGGATGCCGATATTGGCACGCATGCGGGGGTCCGGCGCGTACCAGCCCAGCATGGCCGCCCGCTCATCCGCGGTGACCATTTCCAGGGTCAGTTCGTCATGGTTCCGCAGGAAGGTGCCCCACTGTGCCCCGTCCGGTATTTCGGGGGTGTCATGCATGGTCTCGATGATCGGGGCGGCCTTCTGGTCCCGGAGCGCGTAGTACAGCCGCGGCATGATCGGGAAGTGGAAGGCCATGTGGCATTCGGGCTCTTCTTCCGTCCCGAAGTATTCCACCACTTCATTCGGCGGCTGGTTGGCCTCGGCGATGATGACCCGCCCGGGATAGCTTTCGTCCACCATGGTGCGGAGCTTGCGGAGGAACTCGTGGGTGGCCGGAAGGTTCTCGCAGTTGGTCCCCTCCTCTTCGTACAGGTAGGGGATGGCATCGGCCCGGAAACCGTCGATTCCCTGGTCCAGCCAGAACCGGACCACATCGAACAATGCCTCGATGACCTTCGGGTTTTCGAAGTTCAGGTCGGGCTGGTGGCTGAAGAACCGATGCCAGAAGAACTGGCGGCGGATGGGATCGAAGGTCCAGTTGGATTCCTCCGTATCAACGAAGATGATGCGCGCGTCCTGGTACTTCTCGTCAGTGTCGCTCCAGACGTAGAAGTCCCCGTAGGGGCCATCCGGGTCCTTGCGTGACTCCTGGAACCACGGGTGCTGGTCCGACGTGTGGTTCAGGGGCAGGTCGATGATGACCCGGACGCCCCTGGCGTGGGCCTCGGCAACCAGCCGCTTGAAGTCACTGATTGTTCCAAACTCGTCCAGGACCGAGTTGTAGTCGGAGATGTCATAGCCGCCGTCGCGCAGCGGTGACTGGAAGAACGGTGGCAGCCAGAGACAGTCCACGCCCAGCCACTGCAGGTAGTCAAGCCTGTCAATGAGGCCGGAGAAGTCGCCCGAACCGTCACCGTTGGCATCCGCAAAAGCCCTGACCAGTACTTCGTAGAACACGGCCTTCCGGTACCACAGCGGATCATGCTGAAGGCCCGGGGCATTTAGCTCGAACGTGCTCTTGGGAGTGAAATGCTGGCCGGAACTTTGCGGATTGAAATTCACTGATGCATTCTCCTCACGCGCAGGATGTGCGCGGGCTCCACGTGCGGGTCGAGGCGGACGTAGTTGTACTCGCCCCACTCCCAGCTTTCACCGGAGATGAGGTCATCCACGTGGAAGCCGCCGTTATGCGTCAGGTCCCGGGCGTCGAGTTCAAGGGCCGCCAGGTCCAGCGAGACCGTGGATTCCCTGGTCCCGTGCGGATCTACATTGACCACCACGATCAGGGTGTCCTTGGACCCGTCAGGAAGGGTCTTGTGCTTGGAGTAGACCACCGTGGCGTCGTCCGTGCTGTGGTGGACGGTCAGGTTCTGCAGGTCCTGCAGCGCGGGGTGGGCATGCCTGATCTCGTTGAGCCTGGTGATGTACGGGGCGAGGGTCCGTCCGGATTGCGCCGCGGCGTCCCAGTCGCGTTCCTTGTACTCGAACTTTTCGTTGTCGATGTACTCCTCCGCGCCGGGCCTGGCCACATGCTCGAACAGCTCGTAGCCCGCGTAGACGCCCCACAACGGACTGGCCGTCGCTGCCAGGGCGGCCCTGATCCTGAACGCCGCCGGCCCGCCGAACTGCAGGTATTCAGTGAGGATGTCCGGGGTGTTGACGAAGAAGTTGGGGCGGAAGAAGGCCGCTGACTCGTGGCTCACCTCGGTGAAGTAAGACTCGATCTCCTTCTTGGTGTTCCGCCAGGTGAAGTACGTGTAGGACTGCTGGAACCCCGCGCGGCCAAGCGCATGCATCATGGCTGGGCGCGTGAACGCCTCGGCCAGGAACACCACGCCGGAAACCTCTTTGTTTACCTGCGCAATAAGCCATTCCCAGAACCACACCGGCTTGGTGTGCGGGTTATCCACGCGGAAAATCTTTACGCCGTGGCTCACCCACAGCAGCACAATCCGCAGAATTTCGTTTGAAAGCCCCTCGGGATCATTATCGAAATTGAGCGGATAAATGTCCTGGTACTTCTTCGGCGGATTCTCGGCATAGGCAATGCTGCCGTCCACGCGGGTGGTGAACCACTCCGGATGCGACTGTACCCAGGGATGGTCCGGAGCCGCCTGGAGCGCGAGGTCCAGGGCAACTTCCAGGCCCAGTTCGTTTGCCCGCGCCACGAAGGCGTCGAAGTCCTCGAAGGTGCCGAGGTCCGGATGGATGGCATCGTGGCCGCCTTCGGCCGCGCCGATTGCCCAAGGCGAGCCGGGATCGTTCGGGCCGGCGATCAAGGTGTTGTTGGGGCCCTTGCGGTGCTGCACGCCGATGGGGTGGATGGGCGGCATGTAGATAACATCGAAGCCCATGGCGGCGACGGCATCAAGCCGCCTGGCGGCGGTGCGGAAGTTTCCGGAGGTCCAGGTGCCTGTGGTGTGATCCTTGACGGCCCCTTCGGAGCGGGGAAAGAACTCGTACCAGGCGCCCCGTCCGGCACGGTCGCGTTCAACGTTCAGCGGGAACTTTTCGGAGACGGTCACCAGTTCGCGGATGGGCTGGTGCGCCACAACGCCGGCCACGTCGTGGCCGAAGCCGGCCCCGAGGCGCTCCTCCGTGCTCAGCGACGTGTCGGCGAGCCTGTCGGCTGCCGCACGGAGAACGCCCCTGTCCCAGTCGCTGCGGGAGTCGTCTTCGGATGCTTCACCGAGCAGCGCGGATCCTTCGGCCAGCATCAGCTCCACGTCGATTTCGGCGGCCACCTTCACCTCGGCGTTGTGGTGCCACGTGCCGTAGCGGTCGTGCCAGGCCTCGATGGCAAAGGACCAGTTCCCCTCTTCCGACGGCGTGAGCACGCCTTCCCAGCGGTCCGTTCCCATGCCGCGTTCCCCGCGCGGCGGCGCGAGCCTGACCCTCTGGCGCTCATTGCCTTCGGGGTCGAAGAGCACGGCACTGACGCCGAGTTGGTCATGCCCTTCGCGGAAAGCGGTGGCGCCCACCACGATTCCCTCGCCGGGCAAGGCCTTGGCCGGAAATTTTCCATCCTCCACAACGGGCTGCACGGCGGTGATCGGGAATCGTCCGAACCGCAGCCCATCAGTGATGGAGCCGGTCGACATTTTCATTGATACGGCGCTGGTTCCTGAGTTAGTCGTCACAGGCTCGACGTTAGCGAGAAAAGAGCAAGATTGCTAAGCCTGCGCACCAGTTTCTGCGCGTCCCCCGTCATTTACCCAAAAGAAACCCGGCGCTGGTTCCGGCCGCCCATGTTGTCGGTTAGTGTGACGCAGGTGAAGGCAATCCGCAGATTTACCGTCCGTACCGTCCTCCCCGAACCCATCCGGCCGCTGGCCCGCCTGGCGAGCAACCTGCGCTGGTCCTGGCACCGCCCTACGCGGGAACTTTTCGCGGGGCTGAATCCCCGCCTTTGGGAGGAAAGCGGCCAGGACCCGGTGGGTTTCCTGGGGATGGTTAGCCGCGAAGAATTCCAGCAGCTTGCCGCGAACCGCGCGGTGGTGGAACGCGTGCGGGCCGCTGAGGAGGACCTTGACCGGTACCTCGAGGAGCCGCGCTGGTACCAGGGCCTCGGCCCGGATGCCCCTGCATCGATTGCCTATTTCTCGCCCGAATTCGGCATCACCGAGGTGCTCCCCCAGTATTCAGGCGGCCTGGGAATCCTGGCCGGCGACCACCTGAAGGCGGCCTCG
The DNA here is from genome assembly GCF_048957775.1 of Pseudarthrobacter sp. CC4. Classification (NCBI taxonomy): domain Bacteria; kingdom Bacillati; phylum Actinomycetota; class Actinomycetes; order Micrococcales; family Micrococcaceae; genus Pseudarthrobacter; species Pseudarthrobacter sp. CC4. Next base: position 8,496 of record NZ_JARCCZ010000026.1, read on the forward strand.
GACCTTGGAGTGCCGCTGATCGGTGTCGGCCTGCTGTACCAGGCCGGCTACTTCAAGCAGTCGCTGTCCAGGGATGCCTGGCAACAGGAGACGTACCCGGTCCTGGACCCGGACGGGCTGCCGCTCACGCTGCTTCGCGAGCCTTCGCCGGACGGCATCGGACGCCCCCTGCAGATCTCGCTCCCCCTGCCCAACGGCCGGCGCCTGCTGGCACACATCTGGCGGGCCGACGTCGGACGCGTCCCCCTCCTCCTCCTGGACTCCAACGTCCCCGGCAATGACGACGCCGCCCGCAGCATCACCGACCGCCTCTACGGCGGCGGCGGAGACCACCGCCTGCAGCAGGAGCTGCTGCTGGGCATGGGCGGGGTCAAGGCCCTGCGCGCCTTCCAGCAGCTCACCGGCACTACGGCCCCGGAGGTGTTCCACACCAATGAGGGCCACGCCGGTTTCCTTGGCATCGAACGCATCCAGGAACTCATGGCCGGAGAGCAGGCGCTGACGTTTGACGAGGCCCTTGCAGCCGGCAGGGCGTCCACTGTTTTCACGACGCACACCCCCGTCCCGGCAGGCATCGACAGGTTCGAGATCGCCCAGATCCACCACTTCTTCCAGGCCGGCCTGGCACCCGCCGTTCCCACGGACAGGATCCTGGAACTCGGCCGCGAGAACTACGCTGACGGGAACCCGTCCGTGTTCAACATGGCCATCATGGGCCTGCGCCTCGCGCAGCGCGCCAACGGCGTCGCAAAGCTGCACGGGGAAGTTTCCCGCGGGATGTTCTCCGCCCTGTGGCCGGGCTTCGACCACTCCGAGGTGCCCATCACGTCCGTGACGAACGGCGTGCACGTGCCCACGTGGGTGGACAGCCGCATTTCGCAGCTTGCCCGTGACCAGTTCGGCAGCGAAGCCGAAGCCAACGGCCGGTGGGACCTCGCCTACAACGTCAGCGACGCAGATGTCTGGGCGCTGCGGCGCGAGATGCGGGCGGCCCTGGTGGAGGACGTCCGCCGCCGCCTGCGGGCTTCCTGGAAGAAGCGCGGGGCCGCTGATGCGGAGCTGGGCTGGACGGACAATGTCCTGGACCCGGACATCCTGACCATCGGTTTTGCCCGCCGCGTTCCCACCTACAAGCGGCTCACCCTGATGCTGCGCGAGCCTGAGCGCCTGAAGGCACTGCTCCTGCACAAGGAGCATCCCATCCAGCTGGTCATTGCCGGCAAGTCGCACCCCGCTGACGACGCCGGCAAGAAGATGATCCAGGACCTGGTCAGGTTCACCGACGACCCCGAAGTGCGCCACCGCATCGCCTTCCTGCCCAACTACGACATCGCGATGGCCCGGACGCTGTTCCCCGGCTGCGACGTCTGGCTCAACAACCCGCTCCGGCCGCTGGAGGCCTGCGGAACATCGGGCATGAAAGCCGCGCTCAACGGGTCGCTGAACCTCTCCGTGCTGGACGGCTGGTGGGATGAAATGTACGACGGCGAAAACGGCTGGGCGATTCCCACCGCCAACAACGGCGCATCACCGGAGGAACGCGACGACATCGAGGCAGCAGCTTTGTACGAGCTGCTTGAAACCCAGGTGGCCCCGCGCTTCTACGGCAGCACGGTATCAGCCGGCGCCGGCGCCGCAGGCCCTTCGACGTCGGGGGCCGAGAAGGTGCCCACGCACTGGGTCTCCATGATCAAGCACACGCTCTCGCACCTTGGTCCGGCCGTCTCCGCCGAACGCATGCTCCGCGACTACGTGAACATCCTCTACCGCCCGGCCGCGGAGGCGGGGCGGAACGCCTCTGCCAACTCCTACTCTCAGGCCCGCACCCTGGCGGCCTGGACCGCAAAGGTACGTTCGGCATGGCCGCTGGTGCACGTGGAGCACGTGGACTCCGTGGGCGTCTCCGAGGATCCCCAGATCGGCGACACGCTCCAGGTCAACGCCTACGTGGCGCTGCACAGCCTCACCCCGGAGGACGTATCCGTGGAAGTGGCCTATGGAAGGGCCGAGGAAAGCGACACCCTCACCGACATCACCGTGATGGAACTGAAGGTACAGGAAGACCTCGGCAGCGGGCGCCACCTGTTCAGCGGCTCGCTGGTGATCGACCGGTCGGGACCGTTCGGGTACACCGTCCGGGTCCTGCCGCGGCATGACGCCCTCGCTTCGAAGGCCGAGCTGGGACTGATCGTCAACGCCTAAGGCACCTGCCCCGAACCCTCCGAGAGGAACCCATGGCCGAACGCACTGTATCCGACGTGATCGTGGAACGCCTCAGCATTTGGGGGGTGGACCGCGTCTTCGGCTACAGCGGCGACGGGATCAACGGTTTCATGGGCGCACTGCGCCGCGCCGAAGGCCGGGTCGAGTTCGTCCAGGCCCGTCATGAGGAGACGGCTGCCTTCATGGCGGTGGGCCACGCCAAGTACACCGGCGGGGTGGGGGTGGTCACCTCCACCCAGGGCCCCGGCGCCGTCCACCTGCTGAACGGGCTCTACGACGCCAAGCTCGACGGCGTTCCGGTAGTGGCGATCGTAGGGCAACAAAGCCGCACGGTGCTGGGGTCCGCCTATATGCAGGAGATCGAGCTTACGGTCCTGTTCAAGGACGTGGCCGCCCAGTTCGTCCAGCAGGTCAGCGCACCGGAGCAGGTCCCCATGGTCCTGGACCGGGCCTTCCGCACCGCCAGGGCCACCTCCTCGCCCTGCGTGGTCATCGTCCCGCATGACATCCAGTCGGCACCGGCGCCCGAGCTGGAACAGGAACACGGCATTGTGGTCACCGCGCCCTCGTGGAGCACAGCGACCAGGACGCCCCGGGATCAGGATCTGGAGGCTGCGGCAGCGCTCCTGAACTCCTCGGAACGGGTCGCGCTGCTCGTGGGCCAGGGGGCGCGGCGCGCCGCCGGGGAGGTGCTGGCGGTGGCCGAAAAGCTTGGCGCCGGAATCGCCACAAGCCTGCTTGGCAAGCCCTACATGGATGAGACCCTGCCGTTTGCGGCGGGCACCATGGGACACCTGGGAACCACCGCCAGCGCGCACCTGCTGGGCAACTGCGATGCGCTGCTGATTGTGGGCTCCAATGATCCCTGGACGGAGTTCTATCCTCCGCCCGGCGCGGCCCGGGCTGTCCAGATCGACATCGACGAACGGAAAATCGGCAACCGCTACCCGGTTGAGGTGGGTTTGGCGGGCGACGCCGCTGTGGCGCTGCAGGCACTGGGGGAAAGGCTGCAACCGCGCGCCCCCGGGCAATGGCGAACCGACGTGGAGCGGGAAGTCTCCCGGTGGCGGGCATTGGCCGTGGAAAGGGCTGCCGTCCCGGCGAGCCCCGTGAATCCCGAGCGGGTGGTCCGGGAACTGAACGGCCGGCTGCCCGGGAACGCTTTGGTGAGCATCGACGTCGGCAGTTGCGTTTACTGGTATGCCCGGCAACTGGTCCTTCCGCCGGGCGTCCCGGCGCACCTTTCCGGAACCTTGGCCAGCATGGGGTGTTCCCTCCCCTACGGCATTGCCGCGAAACTGGCGCAGCCGGACCGGCCGGTTGTGGCCCTGGCCGGTGACGGCGCCATGCAGATGATCGGCATCGCCGAACTGGTGACTGTCGCCCACCGGTGGCGGCAGTGGGCCGATCCGCGGTTCGTGCTCTGCGTGTTCAACAACAGGGAACTCACCGAGGTGACGTGGGAGCAGCGGGAGTCCGAGGGCGAGCCGCGGTTCGCCGCAAGCCAGGAGCTGCCGGACTTTCCGTTCGCGGGCTACGCGGACCTATTGGGTTTGAAAGGCATCCGGGTGGAGGATCCTGGGCTTCTTGGCGATGCCTGGGAGCAGGCGTTCGCGGCAGACCGGCCAGTGGTGATCGAGGTGCTGACAGATCCTGAAATCCCCCTCCTGCCGCCGTTCCCGGCCGGCAGGGAGAAGGCGGACAGCATGCGCAAGGGACTGGCTGCAGAGGACGACGGCGGCAGGGCCCTGGATCTCCTGGCGACCTACACGGGCCACGAAGAACGCACCTAAAGCAGGACGGCGGTGACCGCCAGGTCCTTGCCCGCATAGCGCTCGGCGTCCTGGAGGATCTCGCAGATGATCCCGAATGCCCTGTCACTGCGGAAGGGGGCAGCCACCTGCCACAGGACCGTGACCGGAGCGTTGCCGTTATCCGTGATGCTGTCCGCGAAGTCATGCAGTGAATCGTTGAGCGCGTCGAGGTTGACGCCGTAGTGCTCGGGAAAGTTAAGGACCTCGCCGAAGGTTTCCAGGACAGCCTTCTTGCTGTCGGCTGCGGGAACCACCAGGCTGCGGCGTCCGGCGTCGGCCACCTGCTCCTGCAGCTCCTCAAGGGTCCAGGTGTCGCCGGAGTAGATCTTCATGGCTTTGCTCAGCTGCCTTCCGCTATGTATCTGAATGACTCGTAGTGATCGTCCGTGTAGTACTTCTCGCCGTCGGCGCCGGCCACGATGCGGCGCGCTCCCCTGTCCGATTCCCCGGGCGTTGGCACTGTGTACTCGCGGTAATAGCCCCTGTCCCGCCGTGGCAGGAGGCGCTCGAAGTTACCGAAGGCCTGGCCGTCCTGGCTGTAGCGGTACGGTCCGCCAGCGCGGATGAGTTCGAGAACCCTGCGGCCCTCCGCCGGGAGCGCGGACTCGCGAACCTCCGGCAGCCCCGAAGGGTTGTCCTGTCCAGGGGCGCTGGTCCCGGGCCCGGCGCCGGGCGCAGGCATGGCACTGGAGGTGCCCTCCGGCGTCGTAGTTTCCGTCAGCTGGCCGAGGAAGCCCGTGCCGCCGAAGGCCAGGAAAGCAAGCACCATCAGGCCCGCCAGCAACAGGGGCAGGACGGAACGGTTGCGCATTCTGGAAATCCCGGGTGCCTAGCTGCGGTAGATGCTGATGGAATAGGCCTCCACGAGGTCCTTCTCCCCCGAGGCAACCTGCCCGCCCTGGCGTGCCTCATGCAATGGCGAGGTAGTCAGCCGGAGCTCGAACATCCGCGGGGCTGTGGTCCCGGCCGGAACGCGCGGCAGCGTGACCTGCAGGTCCGAAGCGCTGCCGTTCACCACCATCAACCCCGCAAAGCCGCCGTTGTCCGAGCCCAGGAGGAGTTGCAGGACGCGGTTGTGGGGATCGTTCCAGCGCTCCATGGACATCGGGTGGCCGTTCTGGTCGAACCAGTACAGGTAGGACTGCTCGTCCCGGACAGGGAAGTCGTGGGGCTGGGCCGCGAGGAACTCCTTGCGCAGGCGGATGAAGCGCTTGGTGCTGCGGAGCATTTCGTGGGACTCGGGAGTAAGGGTCCAGTCCAGCCATGCGAGCGGGTTGTCCTGGCAGTAGGCATTGTTGTTTCCCTGCTGGGTCCGCGCCAGTTCGTCGCCGGCGGTGATCATGGGAACGCCCAGGGAAACCAGCATGGACGCCATCAAGTTGCGGCGGGCCTGGGCACGCTTGGCGAGGATCGCGCCGTCCTCGGTGGGACCTTCCACGCCGTGGTTGTAGCTCCGGTTATCCCCGTGCCCGTCCCTGTTCTCCTCGCCATTGGCCTCGTTGTGCTTGCGGTCAAAGGAGACCAGGTCATTGAGGGTGAAGCCGTCGTGGGAGGTGATGAAGTTGACTGACGCCAGGCGGGAACGTCCGGAAGGCTGGAAGAGGGCGGCGGAACCGGACAGCGAGTCCGCGAGTTTGGCCATGGGCCCGCCGTGCCCGCCAGCATCCAGGGCGGCGCGGTCAGTGAGCCAGAAGGAACGGACCGCGTCCCGGAAATGGTCGTTCCAGTCGACCCAGCCGACAGGAAAACGCCCGGTCTGCCAGCCGCCGTGGCCCACGTCCCAGGGTTCGGCAATCAGCTTCACGTCGGACAGGACGGGATCGGCGGCGACGGCAACCAGGAACGGGTGCCGCGGGTCAAACTCGTTGGCCGCGTTCCGGCAGAGGGTGACGGCGAGGTCAAAGCGGAAGCCGTCAATGTGGAACTCATCCACCCAGTACCGGAGGGAGTCCAGGACCATCTGGACCACGCGGGACTCACCGAAGTTCAGGCTGTTTCCGCAGCCCGTGGTGTCCACGTATCTCCCGTGCCCGTCAGTGCGGTAGTACGCCTGCTCGCCCAGTCCGCGGAAGCTCAGGGTCTGGCCGTCGGGGCCGCCCTCGGCCGTGTGATTGTAGACGACGTCCAAAATGACTTCCAGCCCGGCGGCGTGGAAGCGTTTAACCATTGACTTGAACTCGTCCTGGACAGCCTGCGGCCCGGCCTTCTGGGCGGCACGCGTTGCGTAGCCGGGGTGCAGGGCGAAGAAAGCCGCTGTGTTGTAACCCCAGTAATTAGTCATCCCCAGGTCCTGCAGGTGCGGCTCGTCCAGATGGAAGTGCACGGGCAGCAGCTGCACCGAGGTGACGCCCAGGCTTGTGAGGTGCTCGATGATGGCAGGGTGGGCCATGCCGGCGTAGGTTCCGCGGAGTTCTTCGGGGACGTCGGGGTGGAGCATGCTTTGTCCCCGGACGTGGGCTTCATAGATGATCGTGTTGCGCCACGGCAGCCGCAGCCGCTCGTCGGTTCCCCAGTCGTAATCGCCTGCCATCCGCACGCTGGCCAGGAAGCCGGCCTGCTGGTCCACGGCGCGCCCGTAGGGATCGAGCAGCAGCGGCTGGCCGGCGTCGTCCTCAATTTCGCTGGTGGGCGCGGCAAAGGGCAGGGACTGCTCGCCGGACGCAGGCCGGAAACCATAACGGGATCCGTACGGCAGGTCCTCGACGATGCCGTGGTGGACGCCGTGGGTGACGTTGGGCAGCGCCTGGGTCCGCCACTCCCCGCCCGGGGCGGCGTAGACGATCTCCAGGCTGGATACGCCCGGCGCATAGCACGCCACGTTGGCCCGCCCTGCGTGGTGGCTGCCTGTCCCGTCCACGTCGGCGCGCGGAACACTGACACCGAGCGGAACCGCCGTGGAGGCGTCCATGGTGGAAGCAGTGTCGAAAAGCGGCATGACCATGACCCGGCGCCTACTTTGCGGCGCGCTGCCGGGAGACCTCATACAGGGAGATGCCCACGGCCATGGAGGCGTTGAGTGACTCCATTGCGGAATCGATGGGGATGGAGACGATCTGGTCGCAGTTCTCGCGGACCAGGCGGCTGAGCCCCTTTCCTTCCGAACCCACCACGATGCACACCGGTTCGGTTGCGAGGGTGAGGTCCGGCAAGGAGACGTCGCCGTCGCCGTCCAGGCCCAGGACGAAGATTCCCATGGACTTGAACTGCTTCAGGGCGTTGTTGAGGTTTGAGGCCCGCGCCACGGGCACGCGGACAGCGGCTCCGGCGCTGGTCTTCCAGGCCGAGGCGGTAACGCCCACCGAGCGGCGTTCCGGGACAATGACGCCGTGGCCGCTGAAAGCGGAGACTGAGCGGATGATGGCGCCAAGGTTGCGGGGATCGGTAATGCCGTCCAAGGCAACGAAGAGCGGGGCGTTGGGGACGTGGCCCTTCTTCCATTTCCCAACCGTTTCCTCTGCCAGTTCGTACGCGTCCTGGTAGTCGTACGGCGGGATCTGCAGCACCAGCCCCTGGTGGACGGCGTCGTCGGTCATCCGGTCCAGTTCAGGCTTTCCGGTTTCGAGCAGCGGAATGCCCCGCTCGGCGGCGAGCTTCAGGGACTCCTTGACGCGGTCGTCCATTTCGATGCGGATGGCCACGTGCAGTGCCTTCGCGGGAATGCCGGCGCGGAGCGCCTCGACCACCGAGTTGCGCCCGGTAACGACTTCTTCGGTGGCACGGCCCTTGGGGCCGGATTTGGCCGCTCCGGCGCTGCGGGCACCCGGATTGCGCTTGGCCGCGGACCGCTCGGAGAGCTGCTTGGCCTTGTGCGCCTTGTGGTACGGGCGGTCCTCCGCCTTGGGCGTGGGGCCCTTGCCTTCCAGGGCCTTGCGGCCATGGCCACCGGTCCCGATGGTTGGGCCCTTCTTCGCTTTAACCGATCGGCGACCATTGTTGGCCATTGTGTTCCACCCTTGATTGTGTTGACTGAGTCTGCCTACCAGTCTACTGATCGAAGAAAAATCGGCTGCTAAGGGGGACGGCCGCTTCGGGAAACGCGCCGGTCAGTCGCGCTTCAGGCTCCAGGTTGCCCCGTCCGGGCCGTCCTCCACCAGGATGCCGGCAGCGGAGAGGGTGTCACGGATGGCATCCGAGGCCGCCCAGTTCTTCTCCGCCCTTGCCGCGGCACGGGCTTCCAGCTGGGCCTGCACCAGGACGTCCAGGGCGGCCTTGTCCTTGGTGTTGCCGGCATCGGCACCTGCCACGGCATTCAGCCCGAGGACGTCGGTCATGACTGCCACCGTGTTCAACGCGAGACGGGCCGCGGGGTCATCGCCTTCGGCAAGGGCGGTGTTGCCGGCCCGGACCGCCTCATGCAGGGCGGCCAGCGCACGCGGGACGTTCAGGTCGTCGTCCATGGCTTCGGTGAAGGTGCGCAAGGTTTCCGCGGAGGAGCCCTGGTGGCCGGAAGCTGTGCCGGAGCCGGTACCGAACCGGGCGGTCGCCTTGGCAATGAAACCATCAATGCGTTCGACGGCGGCGGCGGCCTCCTGGAGGGACGTGGGACGGTAGTCCAGCACTGAGCGGTAGTGGGCCTGGCCAAGGTAGTAGCGGACCACCCGGGGGGACGCCAGTTCCAGCATCTCGGCAGGACTGACGGTGTTGCCAATGGACTTGGACATTTTTTCGCCCTCGTAGGTGACCATGCCGTTGTGCATCCAGAAGTTGGCGAACGCGTGGCCGGCCGCCTGCGACTGGGCGAGCTCGTTTTCGTGGTGCGGGAACCGGAGGTCCAGGCCGCCGCCGTGGATATCGAATTCGGAGCCGAGGTACTTGGTGACCATGGCGGAGCATTCCAAGTGCCAGCCCGGGCGGCCCGCACCCCACGGGGAAGCCCAGCTCGCCGTCGTCGGCTCTCCTTCTTTGGACCCCTTCCACAGGGCGAAGTCGCGCGGGTCCTTCTTCCTGTTGCTGAACTGGGGTTCGACGTCCGGGGCTGCCTGCATGTCATCGATGTTCTGCCGGGTCAGTGCGCCGTACTTGCTCCAGGAACGCACGTCAAAGTAGACGTCACCGGAGTCGTCGGGGGCAGGATAGGCGTGCCCGCGGTCGATCAGCTGCTGGATGAGGGCGTGCATTTCGGGGATGTGGCCGGTGGCGCGGGGCTCGTACGTTGGCCGGGAAACGCCAAGCGTGTCGTAGGCCTTGAGGAATTCCTGCTCGTAGCGGTAAGCAAGCGCCCACCACTCTTCCTCGGGCACTTCCCCGGGTTCCGGGGTGAACCCCGGCGCGAAGGAGGCCTCGGACTTGGCCAGGATCTTGTCGTCGATGTCCGTGACGTTCCTTACCACCGTGACCCGGAACCCGCGGTAGGCCAGCCAACGGGTGAGCTGGTCAAACGCAATGGCCGAGCGGATGTGGCCAACGTGGGGCATGCCCTGCACGGTGGCCCCGCAGTAGTAGAGGCTGGCTTTGCCCTCGACGATGGGCACGAAGTTCCGGACTTCGGCGGAGGCAGTGTCATAGAAGCGCAGGGTCACCGCTCCAGATTAGCTGATGGGAAGGTGCGGCCTCGGGTAGACCAGTGCGGTGGCCACCGCGGAGATGCCTTCACCACGGCCGGTGAACCCGAGGTGGTCGCTGGTGGTGGCGGTAACGCTGACGGGCGCGTCCGCGGCATCACTGAGGACCTGTTGGGATTCCTCCCGCCGCGGGCCGAACTTGGGCCGGTTGGCGACGAACTGGACAGCAACGTTGCCAATCTCAAACCCGGCAGCCCGGACGATCCGCGCAGCCTCGGCCAGCAATGCGACGCCGGAGGCGCCGGCAAATTCCGGCCGGTCCGTACCGAAGTGCGTGCCCAAATCTCCTATCCCGGCGGCGGAAAACAGCGCATCGGCGGCGGCATGGGCCACCGGATCGCCGTCGGAGTGCCCGGCCAGGCCGCGTTCACCCGGCCACAGGAGTCCGCCCAGCCACAGCGGGCGGGGCTGGTCCTCCGTGGCGTAGGCGTGAACGTCCAGCCCGATTCCGGTTCGGGGGATGACCATGTCCGCAGGTCCCATTCCTAGCCTTCCACCCAGCGTGCGCCCAGCGGGCCCTCAAGGAGCCCCTCGGCGAGGATCAGGTCCAACGGAGTGGTGATTTTTAGGGACTGGGTGGACCCCCGGACCACGTGGACGGGGATGCCGAGCATTTCGACGAGCATTGCGTCATCGGTGACGGCGTCGGACTCTTTCGGGCCCAGGGCCCGCGCGGCTTCGTGGGCCTTCAGCAGGGTGTTGAGTTGGAAGCCCTGCGGCGTCTGCACCGCGCGCAGTTCCTCGCGGGGCGCGGTCCCGGTGACAACCTCCGGGGCCAGTTCGCTGTCCGGGCCAGTGGTGGCCGCTACCGTCTTGACAGTGTCCACTACCGCTACGGCAGGTATGACTGCCGCGGCCCCCGCGGCCAAGGCGTCCGTCACGCGGTGGAAGACGGACTCGGGGGTGAGGGCGCGCGCGGCGTCGTGCACCAGCACCGCTTCTATGCCGTCCATCAGGGCTGCCATGCCGGCCCGGACGGAATCCGCGCGGGTGCTGCCGCCGTCGACAATGGAAAGAAGCGGGCCGCCGTCGGCCAGTTCCTGCCGGAAGTCCTCGCACAGGCTGCGGAGGGCGTCGTCTCCCGGGGGCAGCGTAACGCACACCTGGCTGCCCGCTCCGGATGCGACAATGCCGCGCAGGGCATGCATCAGGATGGGCTCGCCGCCCAGGGGGACCGCCGCCTTGGGCATGCCGTAACCCAGCCTTTGCCCCGTACCTGCTGCCACCAGGATCACTGCGGTGACCAGGCGGGTGCGTGTTTCGCTCATGCGGACTAGCCTACGTCCCTGCAGGGCCGGCGCCTGAACACCTCGGGAGGAATGCCCGCGGCCTGTTTTTGGGCAAAAAGAAGCCCCGGCGGCACGTGGGTGCCCCCGGGGTTCAATTCTTAGGAAGCCAGGACCTCGTCGAGAACGCTTGCAGCCTTCTCTTCGTCGGTCTTTTCAGCCAGCGCCAGTTCTGAAATCAGAATCTGCCGGGCCTTGGCCAGCATTCGCTTCTCGCCTGCGGAAAGGCCCCGGTCGTGATCCCGGCGCCACAGGTCGCGGACGACCTCTGCAACCTTGATGACGTCACCGGAAGCAAGCTTCTCCAGATTTGCCTTGTACCTGCGTGACCAGTTGGTGGGTTCTTCGGTGAACTCGGCGCGAAGCACATCAAACACGTGCTCCAGGCCTTCCTTGCCCACTACGTCCCGAACCCCAACAAGGTCAACGTTCTCTGCTGGAACTTCAATGGTCAGATCACCCTGAGCCACCTTGAGCTTGAGATACATCTTCTCTTCGCCCTTGATGGTGCGCATCTTGATTTCTTCAATCTTCGCAGCACCGTGGTGAGGGTAAACTACTGTCTCGCCGACCTCAAATACCATGTGGACATTTCCCCTTTCCCGCTGACCAGTTTATCACGATTCAGGCATATGACCGGCCCGGAAGAGGGCGCCGAACCGCAGAAATACGCGGAAAACGGGCCAAATCGGCCCCTTTCACCCCCTTGACGAACGCGGATAATAGTGCATGTGCGGGGTCCTGGGGAAGGCCGATGTGACAGCTCCGAATCCTCGTTTGGCGTGCTTTGCGGATAGGCTATGCGTGATTAATGTTTCAAGACTCTTTGAGGAGTACGCGACGTGCGTTTCACTGCGATGACCCGGGCCCAGCGCGGCAAACTGGCACTGACGGCAGGCGCCCTTGGCGTGGGCCTGCTGACCGCCGGCTGCGGTTACATCACGCCCCAGCAGACCAGCGAACGGTACGCTGCATCGGACGGCATCGTCACCGACCTCGGCCCGATCCAGCTGCGCAATATCCTGATCATTTCCTCCGGCGAGGACCAGCCGGGCCGCCTGATCGGCGCCGTCTACAACTCCTCTTCGCAGGACGTGACGCTCACGGTCAACGGCGCAAAGGGCTCACAGACCGAGGTGCCGGTCAAGGCGAACTCCTACACGCTGCTGAACGACAGCTCGGACGAAGCCATCCTCAGCACCACCGGAGGAATCCCGGGCTCCCTCGTGGACGTCAAGATCACCGAGGACGGAACCAACGTGAGCAACACGGTGAAGGTCCCCGTCCTGGATGCAACGCTGCCTGAGTACAAGGAGTACCTGCCGGCCGGCAGCACGCCCTCGCCGAGCACATCGGCCACGCCGTCGCCGTCCGCTTCGGAAAGCGCAGGCGGGACCGGCCACTAAGGCTGCGGGCTGAGCCCACTGCAGGACAGGCATGCAAAAGGAGGGGCCGGAGGGCCCCTCCTTTTGCATGCCTGTCGCCGGGCGACCCTTTCTAGGGCTCGAACTTATAGCCAAGCCCCCGCACGGTGACCAGGTACCGCGGCGCTGACGGGTCCGGCTCGATCTTTCCGCGAAGCCGCTTCACGTGGACGTCGAGGGTCTTGGTGTCACCGACATAGTCAGAGCCCCAGACCCGATCGATGAGCTGGCCGCGGGTCAGCACCCGGCCTGAATTGCGCAGGAGCATTTCGAGGAGCTCGAACTCCTTCAGGGGCAGCAGCACCTGCTCGCCGCCAACGCTGACCACATGCCGTTCAATATCCATCCGGACAGGCCCGGCCTGCACGGTGGAAGAAATGAGTTCCTCCGGCTCGCCCTGGCGCCGCAACACCGCCCTGACCCTGGCCACCAGTTCGCGGGAGGAGTAGGGCTTGGTGACGTAGTCGTCCGCGCCAAGTTCCAGTCCCACTACCTTGTCGATCTCCGCGTCCTTGGCCGTCAACATGATTACCGGGACGCTGGACCGCTGGCGGAGCTGGCGGCACACTTCCGTGCCGGAGAGCCCGGGCAGCTGCAAATCCAGCAGCACCAGGTCCGCCCCGTTCCGGTCGAACTCGGTGATGGCGTCCAGGCCGTTGTCCACGACCTCCACCTCGAAACCTTCCTTGCCCAGCAAGTAGGACAACGGATCGCTGAACGACTCCTCATCCTCGACAATCAAGATCCTGCTCAAGCGTTTGCTCCTCGTTCGGTGGCGCCTGCGGCGCCGGGTACTTGGGTAACAGTTGGCTTTTCGGACCCTGCGGTCCCCGCCCGGGCGGGGGCAGCGGCCGGAGGTGTTTCTTCCCCGCCCTCCTGGCCCTCCATCTCGGGAAGCCGGAGGGTGAACGTGGAGCCCTGCCCGGGCTGGGACCAGAGGGTCACTTCGCCGCCGTGGTTGGACGCGACGTGCTTGACGATGCTCAGGCCAAGGCCTGTCCCGCCGGTATGGCGGGACCGGGCCGAATCCACCCGGTAGAAGCGTTCAAAGACGCGCTCCTGGTCCTCGGGGCTGAGTCCCTCGCCCTGGTCCGTAACGGAAATGGAAACCAGCCCTTCCCTGCTGCGCACACCGATCCCTACCCGGGTGTTCTCCGGGGAGTACCTGATGGCGTTATCGATCAGGTTGCGCAGGGCGGTCACCAGCAGGTCCTGGTCCCCGAAGACCTTCGCGTCGGTCCGGCCACCCACCACAATGCGGATATTCTTGCTCTCCGCGGGGAGCTGGGACCGGTCCACGGCCTCGGCTATGACCGCATTGACGTCAACCGGGCGGCCCTGCTGGGTGACGCTTGCGCCCTGCAGCCGGGAGAGCTCGATGATGTCCTGCACCAATGCGGCGAGCCGGCCGGATTCCTTGTGCATTCGCTTGGCGAAGCGCCGGACGGCCAGTTCGTCGTCTGCCGAGGATTCCAGGGCTTCGGCCAGCAGGGAGATGGCGCCCACCGGCGTCTTCAGCTCGTGGGAAACGTTGGCTACGAAGTCGTTCCGGATCTCTTCTGTCCTGGTGATCTCGGTGCGGTCGTCCGCAAGCAGCAGGATGTATTCCTCCCCGAGCATTGCCGCCCGGACCTGGACGATGATGGTTCCCTGGCCGAGCGGGCCGCGGGGAAGTTCCAGCTGCCTTTCCAGGATGACGCCATCGCGGCGGACCCCGGCCGTCATGTCCAGCAGTTCCTTGTGGACCACCGTGTGGCCGCGGACCAGGCCGTAGGCATAGGCGGCCGGGTTGGCACGGACCACACCGTCCACCGCGTCCACCACCACAAAGGCGCGTCCGACGACGGCAAGCACCTCCGCGGCGCCCGCCGGCAGGGCGAGCTCCCCGGCGTCCACGTCCAGCAATTGCCGCTGTTTCTCGCTGACCCGGAAAGCGAGCACGCCGAACGTACCGAGCGCCAGGCCGATAAGGCCGGCCACCAGGCCGATAAGCATAGGATCCACAGCTCCACCTTATGCTGTAGGTGAAGGCATATCGGCGCGTCCCGGCCCCTTGGCCGGACGGTTCAACTAACGTTCACCTGCAAGGGCTTAACCGTTTACCGAACTTTGGCATTCTAGGTAGTTGGAGTGCCGAACGGCGACGCGATTCCTGCTGCCCGGACCGGGACCGGCGGGAGTTACAAGGAAAGGACGCCTACGTGCGTAAGGTTTTTCAGGAAGAGCTCACCCAGGTCGGTGACCAGCTGGTGGAGATCTCCCGGCTGGTCAGCGAGGCCATGGACAAAGCCACCACCTCCTTCGAGGTGGCGGACGTAGACCTTGCGCAGGACGTCATCGCTGCGGATGCCCGCATCGACTTCCTGCAGAACAGCCTGGATGAACGGGCAATCGACATCCTGGCCCTGCAGGGGCCCGTGGCGAGCGACCTCCGGATGATCGTCGGATCGCTGCGGATGAGCGCTTCCCTCGAGCGCATGGGAGACCTTGCACGGCACATCGCCCAGCTGGCACGCCTGCGCTTCCCGTCTACCGTCATCCCCGAATCCATGACCGGCACGTTCAAGCGCATGGCCGAGCTGGACAAAGAAATTGCGAACAAGTTGACGGTCCTGCTGGAAACCCGGGACCTTGAGGTTGCCCGGGACATCCTGAAGGCGAACACCGCCATCAACGATCTCCACCTCAGCGTGTTCAAGGCCATCGCGGCACCTGAGTGGGCCGAGTCGCCGGCAACCACGGTGGACGTCGCACTCGCGAGCCGGTACTTTGAACGCTTCGCGGACCACGGTGTCTCCGTCGCCCAGAAGGTCACCTATTTGGTGACCGGCGCGTGGCAGCCTACCGGGACCGAACACAGCTGACGTCAACGCTGCGGAATAACGACGGCGGGCCGGTCACGTGAAGTGACCGGCCCGCCGTCGTACGTACTGCTTACTTCTTGCCCTGATTGGCGACTGCGAGGATGGCCTGTTCCGCGGCTTCCGGATCAAGGTAGGTTCCGCCGGGCTTGATCGGCTGGAAGTTTTCGTCGAGGTCGTACACCAGCGGGATGCCGGTGGGAATGTTCAGGCCGGCGATGGCTTCGTCGCTGATGCCGTCCAGGTGCTTGACCAGTGCGCGCAGGGAGTTTCCGTGGGCCGTGACCAGGACGGTCTTGCCGGCCTTGAGGTCTTCCTTGATGTCCGATTCCCAGTACGGCAGGAGCCGGACCAGGACATCCTTCAGGCACTCGGTGCGCGGAAGGGCGTCTCCGAGGTCTGCATAGCGGGGATCGTGCGCCTGGGAGAACTCGGAGTTGTCATCCAGGGGCGGCGGCGGGGTGTCATAGGAGCGGCGCCATTCCATGAACTGCTCCTCGCCGTACTCGGCAAGGGTCTGCGCCTTGTCCTTGCCCTGCAGCGCGCCGTAGTGGCGTTCGTTCAGCCGCCAGTCGCGCTTCACCGGGATCCAGCCGCGGTCGGCCTTGTCCAGGGCGATGTTCGCGGTGTTGATGGCACGCTTCAGCAGCGACGTGTACAGGATGTCCGGGAGAACGTTATTCTCAACCAGCAGCTCCCCGCCGCGTGCTGCCTCCTCGCGGCCCTGGTCGTTAAGGTCAACGTCCACCCAGCCGGTGAACAGGTTCTTGGCGTTCCATTCGCTGTGGCCGTGGCGCAGCAGGATCAGCTTGTAAGTCATGATTTTCATCCTAGCCGAGCAGTGTTGCCGCCCGCCCAGCGTTACATGCGTCGCCCGGTTAGGTGTCACCTATTGCTTCAGGGATAAGGTTGGGCGGTGGTGCAAAAGGCTGAACGGGTGACCGCCCCCCAGATTTTGGGCAGGAATACCGGCAGGCCCGGCAGGCCGGTTGGCAACATCACCCGCGGCACCACCAACCCTAACCGGATGCGCCGGGTGGACCGCTGGCTGACGGGACCGCAGGCCTGGCGGCTCCGGAATGCCGCGGATCCCCTGGTGGTGGACCTGGGCTACGGCGCTGCGCCGGCCACCGCCGTCGAGCTTTATGAACGGCTTTCTGCCGTCCGCCGGAACGTGCAGGTCTTTGGAATCGAAATCGAACCGGAACGGGTCCGCGCGGCGATCCCCCTGGAGCGGCCCGGGCTCAGCTTCCGTGTGGGCGGCTTCGAACTGCCCGTGCCCGGCAAACCGGCCCTGGTGCGTGCGTTCAACGTCCTGCGGCAGTACGAGGAAGCGGACGTGGCCGGAATCTGGCGGCTGGTGCAGGACCGGCTGGCTCCCGACGGCCTGTTCATCGACGGCACCTGCGACGAGATCGGGCGGCGGGTCACGTGGGTGGCACTGGATGCGGAGCGGCCGCTATCCCTGAGCATCTCCGTCAGGTTCGGCAGCTTCCTCCTTCCCTCCGACGTTGCCGAAAGGCTGCCCAAGGCGCTGATTCACCGCAACGTTCCGGGCGAACCGGTGCACGCCCTCATGCAGGCCATGGACCGGGCCTGGCTCGAGTGCGCGCCGCTGGCGACCTTCGGGAACAGGCAGCGCTGGCAAGGCATGTGCAGGAGCCTGCGGGACACGGGCTGGCCAGTCCATGACGGGCCTTCGCGGTGGCGGCTCGGGGAGCTCACCGTGGACTGGGATGCCGTGGCACCCTTGGCCGGCGGGGGCGCCGGCTAATTCACGCCGGCCAATTCACCCCGGCTAATTCACCAGGGGCCGTAGGGCCCCGTGTTGCGGCTGCCGCCCCTGCCCGCATCCTTCACGGCCGGCCGTACGTCAGCCAGGTAAACCGACGCAGCAACGACGGCGGCGAGCCCGAACAGCCCGAAGGTTCCGAAGAATGCGCCGCCACCACCGCTGTACAACGAAAGGGCGCCGATCAGGGCCGCGCCGCCGGTCAGTGCCAGCCAGAAGGTCTTGGTCCGCTTGCCCGTGGCCTCGAACGCGTTTGCACGGTGCCGGGCGCAGTCCGCCACGGCCCAGAGCTCCAGCCCCAGCGAAACCAGGGCAAGGATAAAGAACAGGGCCTTCTCAACGGGCTGGATGATAACGAGTTCAACGTCCACAAGCCCAAGCCTAGCCGTCCAGCGAGTCCAGCGCCTGCTTCACATCGGCCCAGAGATCCTCAACGTTCTCGATTCCCACACTGAGCCGCACCAGGTTCTCCGGGACGCTGGCCGGCTCAGCGGTGTGCCGCCGTCGGCGTTCGATGAGCGACTCCACACCTCCCAGCGATGTGGCAGGCAGCCACAGCTGGACGGCGCCAACCAGTTTGTCGGCGGCGTCAGCGCCGCTCATTCCCGCGCCCGGGCGTACCTGGATACAGATGATGGACCCGAAGCCCTTCATCTGCGCCTTGGCGCGTTCGTGGCCGGGATCCGCGGACAGGCCGGGGAACCGGACAGTCTCGACCGCGGGGTGGTCGCCAAGCCGCTCCGCCAGGACCATTGCAGAAGCCTGGGACCGTTCTATCCGCAGCGCCAGCGTCCGCAGGCCGCGCAGGGCCAGCCACGCTTCGAAGGGCCCCGCAATGGCGCCGTGGATAATCCGGTGATGGAGCAGCGCGGACCGGATGTCCGGGTTGGAGGTGACCAGGGCGCCAAGGACGACGTCGGAATGGCCCGCGAGGTACTTGGTCACCGAGTGCAGGACGACGTCGGATCCGAGCAGCAGGGGCTGCTGCACCAGGGGTGTGGAGAAAGTATTGTCCGTAACGACGATGGCCCCGACGGCGTGGGCGGCGTCGGCCAGGACGGAGACATCCGCAATGCCGAGCATGGGGTTGGTGGGGCTTTCGAGCCACAGCATCGCCGCCGGCCGGGCGTGCGGCCCCGCAGCGGGGCCGCGGGGAGCAAGGGCCTCCTTCACGGCGGCAGTATCCGCAATGTCCACTGTCCGGAGCTCGATGAAGCCCTTCTGGGCGAGCTCAGCGGCCATGACCAGCGACCCGGAGTAGCTGTGCGTGGGCATTACCAGCACTCCCCCGGCAGGGACCAGGGAGAGCGCCGAGCTGACGGCCGCGAGTCCTGACGCATAGAGGAGTCCCGGCAGTTCTGAGCCCTCCAGCTGGCCGAGCGCCTCTTCGAAGGGGTCCCAGGTGGGATTGGAATACCTGCCGTAGCCGCGGTCGCCGTCGCCGAGTGCCCCGGTGCCGAAGTATGTGGAGGAAAGGACGATCGGCTGATTGACCGGCTGGTCCCGTTCCCGTGGGGGACGCCCGGCCGCAACCACAACCGTCTCGGCTGACAGGGCCGCCGCCTGCTGTTCGGAAAGACTCATGGTGACAGCGTACTGTCCGCCGGGGACGGCCCGGAAAGCCGTTACCCGCCTCGTGGCCCCCGCGGGAATCCACAGCTGAATCGGGAATTGCCAGCGGGGGTCGGTAGGCTTGGGTGGTGAGCAAACAGAGGGCCGGTCTTTTCATCGCGTTCGAAGGCGGCGACGGCGCGGGCAAGTCCACGCAGGCTGCGCGCCTTGCCGAAGCCCTCGAATCCCGTGGCCTGACCGTCCTGCTGACCCGCGAGCCGGGCGGAACCCCCGTCGGCGAGAAACTGCGCTCCCTTGTGCTGGACCACGGACACGGTGAGATTGATGCGCACACGGAAGCCCTGATTTTTGCCGCTTCCCGGGCAGCCCACGCAAGCCAAGTCATTCGGCCTGCGCTTGAACGCGGCGACATAGTCCTGACGGACCGGTACATCGATTCGTCGGTGGCATACCAGGGGGCAGGACGTGCCTTGGGCGAAGACGCCGTACGGTCCCTCAACGAGTGGGCCACGTCCGGCCTGCAGCCCCATCTCACCGTCCTGCTGGACGTTGATCCAGCGGTGGGCCGCCGCCGCCGCACGGCCGGCGAGACGGCGGAGGACCGTCTGGAGTCCGAAGCTGACGAGTTCCACCTCCGGATCCGTGAGGCCTTCCTGGAGCTGGCGCAGCGCCGTCCGGAGTCCTACCTCGTGCTGCCCGCCCATGACTCCGTCAGCAGGCTTTCCGCCCGGATCCTCGAGCGGGTGGATACCCTGCTGGCCGAACAGGACGAAACACCGGCGGGCGCACCCCAGGCCCGGGCCACGGCGGTCGGGGGCGCCCCGTGACGGTGTGGGACGACCTTCGGGGCCAGCCCGCCGTCGTCGAACAGCTGCGGCAGGCCTCCAGCGGCGAGGGACTGACGCATGCGTGGCTTTTCACCGGCCCGCCGGGTTCCGGGCGTTCCAATGCGGCCAAGGCGTTTGCCGCAGCACTGAACTGCGACCAGGAGGACGTCAGCCTGCGGGGCTGCGGGCGCTGCGCGGCGTGCCTGACCATCCTGGGCGAGACCCATTCGGACGTCACTTTCGTCCGCACCGAGAAGGTCACGATCACCATTGACGAAGCCCGTGAACTGGTGGCCACTGCCGGGAACCGGCCCTCGGCCGGCCGGTGGCGGATCATCGTGGTGGAGGATGCGGACCGCATGGCCGAGCGCACCACGAACGTCCTGCTCAAGGCCATCGAGGAGCCAACTCCCCGGACTGTGTGGATGCTGTGCGCACCGTCCCCGGCCGACGTCCTGGTGACTATCCGGTCGCGCTGCCGCAGCGTGGCGTTGCGGTTGCCGCCGGCTGCGGACGTCGCCGCCCTGCTGGTCAACCGCGACGGAGTGGATCCGGCCCTCGCGGAGCGCGCCGCGCGGGCGGCTCAAAGCCACGTGGGCATCGCCCGCCGCCTCGCCCGTGATCCTGCGGCCAGGGAACGCCGGCTGGAAACAGTGCGGTTTCCGCTTGGCCTGCGGGGGGTTACGGCTGCCGTGATGATGGCAGACAAACTCGTCAAGATCGCCACAGCGGAGGCCAACAGTTCCAACGAAGAACGGGACGCTGCGGAGAAGGCCGCCTTGCTGGCAACACTGGGCGCACCCGAGTCCGGGACGCTCCCGCCTGCCATGCGCAGCCAGGTCAAGCAGCTGGAGGAAGACCAGAAGCGCCGGGCCAAGCGGTCCATCACGGACTCCCTTGACCGGACGCTGACCGATCTCCTCTCCTTTTACCGGGATGTGCTGATCATCCAGTTCGGGAATGCTGTGGAACTGGTAAACGTTGAGTTGAGGAGCGAATTGGAGGATTTCGCCAGCCGCTCCACGCCGGAATCCACTCTTGCCCGGATGGATGCCATCAACAAAGCCCGCGAACGCATCACCACCACGAACGTTGCACCGCTGTTGACCATTGAGTCCATGGCAGCCAGCCTGATCTAGTCCTTCAAGGAGACCGATGACTGCCCGCCCCCTGCCCGCACGGCCGCGACCCGTGGCGCTTGGCTTCCGCGCACTTGGGGCCATGGTTCTTGCCATGGTTCTGGCGTCCTGCAGCCTCCTCAGTGGCGGCGACCGCAGCCAGGAGGCTGCCACCGCCAAGGCCGACCCATCGATCGTTGCGTCTGCTCCCGCCGGGCTGGAGAAGTTCTATTCCCAGGAAGTCGTCTGGGAGCCGTGCGAGGGCGAGTTCCAGTGCACCAAGGTGACAGTGCCCATGGACTACGGCAATCCCGACGGCGGGACGATCCAGCTCGCAGCGCTGAGGGCTTCGAGCACGGGGGAAAAGGCCGGGAGCCTCCTGGTCAATCCGGGCGGTCCCGGCGCCTCCGGCTATGACTTCGTCAAGGATGCCGCTGGAACCCATTTCTCCCAGGCTGTTCGTGATTCGTTCGACGTCGTGGGCTTCGACCCCCGGGGCGTGAAGCGGTCCGCCCCCGTGACCTGCATGACGGACGCGGAACGGGACGCAGCCAGGGCGAAGGTCTACGACCTCGAAACGGATGCCGGACTTGCTGCCGCCCTGGCGGACAACAAAGCGATTGCCACCCAGTGCGGGGAGCAAACCGGCCCGGTGCTGGCGCACATCGACACCGTCAGCTCCGCGAAGGACCTGGACATCCTCCGGGCCGTGGTCAATGATGCAAAGCTCAACTACCTCGGGTACTCCTACGGCACGTTCCTGGGATCCACGTACGCTTCGCTCTTCCCTGACAATGTGGGCCGGATGGTCCTCGACGGTGCCCTGGATCCGTCCATCAGCAATGAGGAGCTGACCAGCGGCCAGGCCCGCGCCTTCGAAAAGGCCATTCGGGCCTATGTAGCCAGTTGCCAGGGCCAGGACGGATGTCCGCTGAGCGGAGACGTGGAGGCGGGCGTCCAGCAGATCCGGGACCTGATCGCCGCCGTCCAGCAGACTCCGCGCACGGCAAAGGACGGCCGTGTAGTCAATGCCACCACGTTCGTGAGCGGCCTCATCACGCCGCTGTACAACGACCAGAGCTGGCCCGCCCTGACCCAGGCTTTGGACGCGGCAATGACCGGGGATGTAAGCCTTATGCTGCGGCTCGCGGACCTCGGCGCAGACCGCTCACCCAACGGGACCTACACGTCCAACTCGACCTTTGCGTTCAACGCCATCAACTGCCTTGACTACCCCATGGTGTCCGACACCGCCGGAATGCGTGCCGAACAGCAGCGCCTGATGCAGGACTCCCCCACCTTCGGGTATTTCTTTGCCTATGGCGGCACCAACTGCGTCGATTGGCCGTACCCGAACGTGCGCACGCCCGCCCCGGTGGAATACGACGGCGGGTCCACCATCGTGGTGATCGGCACCACCGGGGACCCTGCCACGCCGGTGGAATGGGCGTCATCGCTGCGCAAGCAGTTGGGCAATGCGGCACTTATGACCTGGAAAGGCGAAGGCCACACCGCCTACGGCCGGTCCAACGCCTGCATCGAGGATGCGGTTGACGCCTACCTTGTCAGCGGAAAGGTTCCCACCGACAACACGGTGTGCTGAAGGCCCCAGCAGCTCCCCGGCCGTCCATTTTGACCCGGGCGCGGGGACTCTATTACAGTTGACTCTTGCATGAGGCGCCCGGTTACGCCGGAGGATCATGCGGTGCTTCCTTAGCTCAGTCGGTAGAGCGTTTCACTCGTAATGAAAAGGTCATCAGTTCGATTCTGATAGGAAGCTCGGGATAAACTCCGGACAGCCCCTGTTTTCGGGGGTTTCCGGGGTTTTTCGCTGGTTAAGCGGTTGGCACCGTTCGAGGGCAGGGCACACTTATGGCACACTTTGCTGCCGGGCAGCCATCTGGGTTCCGGCACCAGTACGTAGCCCGCCGAACTCAGCTGCGTATTCGTGGCGCTTCCGCTTCGACTCAACAGTGACCCCGTCATCGTAGCGATCAGGCAATGAAACGCGCTGAGCCGGCAGACGAGCGGGGCAGCCCTGAAGTACCTGCCCCGCGCTCCGGGCGCTCAGGCTCGCTGGGCCCCTGGTCGTCCATTGCTGACCACGAAGGACGCGTCCACGACAGCCGGAGACGTAGTGTCTGCGGCTGAGGCCACGGTGAGGTAATCGCTGCGGAACTCGTCCGGGGTGACGGTGCAGCGGGTCCAGCCCCGCTTATCCGGGTTGATGTAACGGGTGTGCGGGTTGTTGGGCAGGGCGTTCTTGATGGACTGGGCCCAGCCGCAACCGGAGCTGATGGAGGTCCCGACGAACTCGGTAGTGACGACTTTCGAGGCCGGATCAGCGAAATCGAGGAGGACGTCGTTGACGAAGGCAGCGTGCCAGTCACCACTCAGGATCACGGGGTTGGCAGGGTTCTGCTGGTTGATGAAGTTGGTGAGCCTGTTGCGTGAGACGACGTAGCCGTCCCACTGGTCGTGGTTCACGGACAACACCTCGGACGGGTCGTAGTCGTACTGGGCCATCATCGTCTGCTGGGCGATGACATTCCAGCGTGCCGGGGAGGACGCGAGCCCTTGGAAGAGCCAATGCTCCTGCGCGTCACCCATCAGGGTGCGTGAGGGGTCATAGACGTCGGGGTGCTGCGGGCCGCCGGGGAAGTTCTCGGTCAGCTGGTCGGAGCGGTATTGGCGGGTGTCCAGGACGTGGAACCTTGCCAGGTTGCCGTAGTCCAGGCCGCGGTACAGGACCATGTCCGGGCCGGTGGGCCGCTGCGGGCGGCGCAACGGAAGATGCTCGTAATAGGCCTGGAAAGCGTTGGCGCGCAGCTGGAGGAACCGCTGGGGTTCGTTGGAGGCCTCGTTGTCCGGTTGGGACACGCCCGCGGCCCAGTTGTTCTCAACTTCGTGGTCGTCGAAGGTGACGACGAAGGGGAACCTGGCGTGCGCGGCCTGCAGGTCAGGGGAGCTCTTGTACTTGGCATGGTTGTTTCGAAAGTCGGCCAGGCTTTCGTGGGTTTTGCCCTCGTAGGTGTAGTCCCCCACGTGCACGACCAGGTCAAGGTCCTCCTGAGCCATTGTGCGGTAGGCGGCGTAGCGGCCTCCGGCCCAGGACTGGCAGGAGGCCAGGCCGAAGGTGATCTTGCCCGGATCCGACCCGGCCGCCGGCGCCGTGCGGGTGTGCCCGACCGGGCTTTCCTCGTTGCCGACACGGAAGCGGAACCAGTAGTCAGACGATGGGTTCAGTCCCACGACCTCGGCGTGAACGGAGTGGGCAAGTTCCGGTGTGGCCGACTCACTTCCTGCTTTGACCACAGTGCGGAACTCCGGGTCGGTTGCGACCTGCCAGATCACTTCGAGCTGATACGGCGGCATTCCGCCGAGCCCGTCAGCTGCCTGCGGTTCCGGTGCCAGCCGCGTCCACAGGACGATGCCGTCCGGGGTGGGGTCGCCCGAGGCGACTCCCAGGGTGAACGGATTCTGCGGGAAGCGAGGCTCCGCCCATGCCGGGGCGGTGGAGAACCCGTAAATGGCTGCTGTCGCAGCCGCTCCCCCGCTCAAGGTGAGGAAGCGACGGCGGGAAGTTGCACGAGAAAGGGACACAATGTCTCCTGAGGGTCTGGGCGATGTCCGGTCCATTCAGTCAAGGGGAATCAAGGGGGCGATGAACCGGGAGTTAACATGCTTCAAACGTTGCCGGAGCCGCAGGGCAGCGATCGTGAGGGCGGGGACTCGCCATCTCCTCCGAGCGGGCCCAAAACACAATCTCCCAAAGAAGCCGTAAATCTTCAGGTTGCCATGCGGCTATTCCGGGTTGCCCCGTGTCGTCGGCCGTCTGTCGCGTCGGGGCGATCCATACCCGCATCCCCAGTTAACCTCCCAGCCACATCCGGTTAATTACCGATCAGTAACTTGAAAGCTCCTGTTGAGACCCCAACCTTAAGAGGCCCCACAATGAGCTCCTCAACCACCCGCCGCGTCCTCACGACGGCCCGGCACCGCCGTGCGGCCGTCACCGCGCTGGCCGCGTCCCTTCCCCTTGCCTTCCTTGCCCCGGCCGGCGCTTCCACCGCGGCGCCCCTGGCTCCGACGCAGGATCAGCAGAGTTCTGCACCATCGCAGCCCGGTCACCTTGACCTCGGCGCGCCGGACCTTCCCGAGACCCGGAACGTGACCACACTGGCCCCGGGCCTGACCCGCACCTCCATCACCCGGGGCACCCCGAACCCGGACTTCTTCTGGACCGCCGAAGTGGCTGTCCCGTCCACCTCACCGGACCCTGACGCGCCCTCCTCGGCGCTGTCCTCCCAGGCGCAGGCCCAGATGGTCGCTGACAGGCTCACCGCGGCCGGCGTCACAGCCCGGGTCGAGCACGTCCAGTCACCCCAGCTGGCCGACGCCGGCGGTGACCTTGGCTACCGGGTCCGCGCCGGACAGTTCGCGGCCAAGGCTGACGGGGCCGCCACCGTCGACCAGATCAAGGCGGCAGGCTACAAGTCCTCGGTCATCTACACCGGCTGGGACGGCGACGCCGGCTCCAGCGAGGACGACCGCGGGCCCTGGAAGCTGGAGGTGCTCACCATTGACCCGAAGGAATTCCGCGGCGACCTCACCTCTTCGTTCGGTCCGAACCTCCAGGACCGCGAAACCACCAGCTCACTCGCTGCCGGCGCCGGCGCACTTGCGGCAATCAACGGCGGCTACTTCGTTATGGACCCGGCGGCAGGCGCCCCCGGTGATCCCGCAGGCGCAGCAGTCCACGACGGCAAGGTCCTCAGCGAACCCGTCGGAGACCGTCCCTCCCTGGTCCTCGACGAGAACAGCAGCTCCGTCCAGCGGCTGCACTGGCACGGCACGGTCACGGGCGCCGCCAACACGGGATCCCTGCCCCTGGACGGAATCAACCGCGTGCCGGGTCTCATCCGCAACTGCGGCGGCACCGACGATACCCCCACCAACCTGCCGCTGCACGACTTCACCTGCACGGACGCGGACGAAATCGTAGCGATCACCCCCGAGTTCGGCCCCACCCCGTCAGGGCCGGGACTCGAAGTCATCCTCGACGCCCACGGCACCGTCACGGCCGTCAACCACGCCCGCGGCACCACCCTCCCGGCCGGCGGGCAGGCTCTGCAGGCCATCGGGGCGGACGCGGACAAGCTCGCCGCCCTGGCAGTGCCCGGCGCCAAGCTGAAAATCGACACGGACCTGCTCGACGAGAGCGGCAAGACGCTGAAGACCGGGGCCACCACGGACGTGGTCAACGGCGGCCCGACCCTCGTCGAAAACGGCCAGCTCAACGTCACCGCCAAGCGTGACGGCATGGTCCGCACCAACGACAGCAACAGCTTCTTCTACGGCTGGGTCCACAAGCGCAACCCCCGCACCATCGCCGGCACTGACGCCCAGGGCCGCACCCTGCTGGTAACCGCCGACGGACGCCAGACCACCAGCCTGGGCTTGAGCATCAAGGAATCCGCCGACGTCGCCCGCTCCCTGGGCATGGTCAACGCCATCAACCTCGACGGCGGCGGATCAACCACCATGGTCCAGAACGGCCAGGTCGTGAACTCCCCCTCGGACGCCGCCGGCGAACGCCCGGTCGGCGACGCGCTCCTGCTGCTGCCGGGCCGAAAAGGCTAACGGCGCACAGGCAAGCATGACTTCTTTGGCTTGCCAACCAGATCATCAGCATGCTTAGTATGGGTGCAGCCGAATGCGAACGGCTGCCAACCAGAGGAGGAAACACCATGGGACTAGGCGACAAGATTGAGAACGCTGCCGAGAAAGCCGGCGGCAAGGGCAAGGAAGCTGCGGGCAACGCCACCGGCGATGACAGCCTGCGGGCTGAAGGCCAGGCAGACCAGGCCAAAGGCGATGTGAAGCAGGCCGGCGAAAAGGTCAAGGACGCCTTCAAAGACTAACCGCTTTTACGAGAAGGGTGCGCTCAGCGAACGGGGCGCACCTTTTTCGTGCCCAGGTGTTGCTGAGTTGCACCAGAGTATCCGGTCATGCCGTCCTAGACTTCGCCATGCACCCGTTAGCGGCGATCGCCCTGGTTTTCCTCACCGGGCTTACCTGGATGGTCACGATCCAGACTTTGTTGATCGCCCTGGCCAAAGCCCGGCGCCCGCCTCGGGCTGAAGTCAGACACGCAGCCCACGCCGAAGCCCAAACAGCTGACGGCGAGGCAGCGGCGAGCCTTACGCTCAGTGGCTGAAACGCCCCTGATCAGCAGGACAGCTCAGTCCCGGACGTTTTCCCCAGGGAAGCGTGCAGCCCATTCCTGAAGCCGGTCAGTGCTCCCGGGCGTAGGCCCATTCCGTGGTGAGGGTGCGGTTGAAGCGTTCTACTTTGCCATTGGTCTGTGGCCGGTAGGGGCGAGTCTTGCGGTGTTTACACCTAGAAACCAAAGTTTCTGGGTGTTTTTCGCTCGTTTAATCGTCAGGCGGGTTTGCTGGGCAGTTCCCCGGCTTCCCTCCCTTGCTTTTATGGCTTTCGTCCTGCCTGGATCCGCGCAGATGCTTTACAGCCGGCAGGCATTCGCCGCATTCTGGTGTGAAGGCTCCGGCAGAGGGGCCTCGGACAGGAGACCGGCATGGCTATTCCCGCAGGCTTTCCCGGACGCGCATTCCACCGAAACACAGCCACGGCCCCTTCCCTGGCCGACTTGCTGCCAGCACCGGGCCCGGATCTGCGGATGCGGTTTGAACCCCGTTTTGCCGAGCTTGTGGGTGGTGTTGTGGCCACGCTCCGGGTCGCCGGAAGGACGCCAGTACCGGTCAGCGATCCGCATGGGCGCCAATGGGCACCCGCCTACATTCTGGGCAGCCTCGAACAAGACCACCCCTTAAAGGCCGCTGCTTCCAACACGGCGGTGGCGGAGGTGGTGGTGGACGGCTCCGGCCGCATGGTCCGCAACCACCCGGTTCAGGTCATCCGCGGCGCACACAGGCTACTGCCCGTCAGCTGCCCGAGCCTGGCCGACCGCTACGAACAGTTCATCCTCGCCGTAAGGATGGGCGAGGAACCCCGTGGCGATGCAATGGTCCTGACGCGGCACGGGGAGCTGATGATTGCAGGCCCCGGCCAGGAACCTGTTGCCTTGGCCGACTACCTGAACGACCTTTGCCGTTCCGCTGTTGGGCGCGCTGCAGCTTTTTAGAACTCGAGGTCGAAGTCAAGATCCAGGTCTTCCATTGCCGCCAGTTCCCGCCAGGTTGATCCAACGGCGGCTGCTCCGAGCGTCGCTGCGATCGGCATTCGATCAACGGCGGCCAACTGCTCCAAATCCAGCCCCGTCAATTCGGCGATGTCACGGATCGGTGCCTGGAAGGTACCGAACGGGCCCAGGGGCGGGGTGCCGTCGAGTGCGCCGGGACGCGGCACCTCCGGCAATTCCGCCACTTGCGGAGTCTGGTCCACAACGTAACCGGTGGCCGCCAGTTCACCTTCATGGATAAAGGCTGCAACCTTGAAAAATCGCAACGGGATGTCCACTCCGCGGTAAACCGGGTCGACGTCGCTGAAGATCGGACCCGTGAAGACCACGATCCTCCTCCGGTGCCCGGCTGCATGATCCAGCAGGTAGGACTCCATCCCGAGCCACAGTTCCAGGCCCTGGTTGAACTTTGCCGCCTTCCAAGCCCGGTCACGGCAGCGAGGCGCTTGTCCAATCGCATCCGCACCGAGAAGTGGGTGTAGGGCAACAGGCAGCTGAAATCCCCGGGGCATCCCCCGCGCTGGCCGCCGGCTTCATCCCCCCGACACCTGCCGTTGTCTGCCGCGCCATCCCGGGCGCCTACGTTTGATCGCGCCCGGCCCCACCGGGCACCCCCAACACGCACCTGGAGCAGACATGAAGATGAAGCGAGTCCTGGCCATTGCGGCCGTCGCCGCGGCCACCCTGGCAGCCGGAACCTCCGCTGTTGCCACCAACGGGCAGGCCCCCAAGGGCCTCACGGCAGAAGCCGAGGCCTTCACCAAGGTGGACCGCAACACCCAGTGGGAACAGGTCCAGAAGCTCAAGCTGGACTTCCCGACCTTCCACCCGCAGGGCATGTCGCTGGTGGGCGACAAAATCTTCCTCAGCAGCGTCGAGATCCTCGAACCGACAGTGCGCTACCCTTCGCCCGTTGACGGCTACGACCGCACAACCGGCAAGGGCCGTGGCCACGTCTTCGTCCTCGACCGGCAGGGAAAGCTGCTCAAAGACATCGTCCTGGGCGAGGACACGATCTACCACCCGGGCGGCACCGACTTCGACGGCGAGAACGTCTGGGTTCCCGTCGCCGAATACCGGCCGAACAGCAGCTCAATCGTCTACACTATCGACCCTGACACCTACCAGGTCACGGAGCAGTTCCGCGAAGCGGACCACGTTGGAGGGGTCGTCGCCGACCGCAAGACCAACCGAATCAGTGGCGTCAGCTGGGGTTCACGGAAGCTGTTCACCTGGAACAGCCAAGGCGCGCTCCTGGGGACGCAGGCAAACCCCAGCCACTTCATTGACTACCAGGACTGCGAGTACGCCGGTGCCGGCCACCAGCTCTGCTCGGGCGTTACCGGCCTGAAGACTGCTGACGGGAAACCGTTCGAGCTCGGCGGCGTCGCCCTGACCGACCTTGCAGACGGAACCATCATCCACGAGGTTCCCTTCCAGAAGTTCTCCACCGCCGGACACTCCATGACCCGCAACCCCGTTGCCTTGGAATCTGATGGCGGTGTTCTGCGCCTGTTCGCCGCCCCCGATGACGGCGAGGAAGCCGCCGGCACTGAACTCTTCGTGTTCGAGGCCCGCCCCTGAGCCAGCAGGAATCATGGCTGCGGGAGGGGACCGGGATTCCGTCCCCTCCCGCAGCACACCCTAAGGAGTGGTTCCCGGCGGGGATGGCCGGGCAGGGCTAGACTGGCCGGGCAAGGACGGATTGGGGATCCAGGGCGGCGCTGCCGCCGTTCCGCTGGTCGGTCGCAGCCAACGGACCCGAGGACTCTCACCGTGACCTTCTTCCAGGACTTTCCCATCCCGGCGTCCGGTCCCAGGCCCTCCGCCCCCAGGTTCGAGCCGCCTCCGTGGGCCGCTCCCCCGTCCTATGAACTGCCGGCCGTGGTCCACGTCGGCAAGTTTCTTCACCACAGTCCCGCGATGGTCATGGCGCTCAGAAGTGCGGAGGTGTTCTCCACCGGCTGTTCCTTCAACCTGTCCTGGATCATTCGTCGCGGCGAGGAAGACGAGGATGACTGGGCCGACAAGCATGCACTGTTCTTCCAGCCGGGCATGCGCCTCCGCCGCGGCACAGTGCCCTTCTCCGGGCTGATGTTCGGCGTTCAGTTCGCCGACGGATCCAAGGCAAGCACGGGAGCCCGCGGCCCCCACGGGTTTATGGGCAGCACCGGGGAGCCGGAACCCCCTACCCTTGTCCTGAACAACGGTGGCGGCAGCGGAGCCCCCGATGAGCTGGCCGGCAGCGGCACCCTCTGGCTCTGGCCGCTTCCGCCCGCCGGCGACCTGCGCCTGGTGGCCCAGTGGATCGACTTCGGCATGGAGGAAAGTTCCATAACGCTCGCCGGCGGACAGCTGCGGCAGGCCGCGGCAGGCGTGCAGCGGTTCTGGCCGGAGAAGTAGCAGATGGGGTAGCTGCTACGACACCTGAACTGCGCCCGGTGCGCCGTCTTCGACCTCGAACACCGCATGCGTGTACTGCCCGGCGGCCCGGCTGCCCACCCCGGTTGCCATGCGAAGCTCGGTGCGCCAGCGCTCCGGAGTGACCTGGCACCGGACGTAGCCCCGCCGGTCGCCGTCGAAGAACTTGATGTGCGGGTTGAACCCGATCATGGGCTCGTAGTAGGGCCCGTAGACTGGCACGTCGCCGTTGGTGCTGATGGAGGTACCGACGAACTCGGTGGCCACCACCGGGGAGTCCGGCCGGTCAAAGTCCAGGTGGACATCGTTGACAAAAGTGGAGTGCCAGTCGCCGGTGACGAACACGGCATTGCGCACCGCGGGCCCGGCGATCACGTCCAGCAGCCTCTTGCGGGCCGCCGGGAAGCCGTCCCAGGCGTCATGCCACAGCAACTCACCCGCGGCGCCATCGTGGTCGAGGCGGGAGACCATGACGTTGTTTCCCAGGATGTTCCACCGCACGTCTGAGTCGCGCAGCCCGGCATAGAGCCACTGTTCCTGCTCCGGGCCGAGCATGCTGATGGCGGGGTCGTAGGCCGCTTCGCATGCCTGGGCTTCGCCCCAGCCGCAGGGCGGAGCGTCGCGGTACTGCCGTCCATCCAGGACGTCCAACTGAGCCAGGCGGCCATAGCGCAGCCGCCGGTAAAGCTGCATGTCCGTGCCTTGGGGCAGCGACCGCGCCCGCAAGGGCTGGTGCTCGTAGTAGGCCATGTAGGCCGCGGCCCGCACTGCGGTAAAGGCTTGGGTCTGCCCTTCCCAGTTTCCGGCGTAGTCATTCTGGACCTCGTGGTCATCCCAGGTCACGATGAACGGGAACCGGGCGTGTGCAGCCTGCAGGTCGGGATCCGACTTGTAGAGGGCGTAGCGTGCCCGCCACTGCTCAAGCGTTTGCGGGGCCGGCTGCGCGGCGGCGGGCACTGGCGTGCGGCGCAGGCCGCCGTCGGCCCCGATCTCGTACTCGTAGACGTAATCGCCCAGGTGCACCACAAAGTCCAGGTTCTCTGCTGCCATGTGGCTGTAGGACGGAAAGAAGCCGTCATCCCACTTCTGGCAGGAGGCGAAGGCGAAATCCAGCTGCCTGACATCGGCCCCGGGGGCCGGCAGGGTCTTGGTTCGGCCCACAGGGGACCAGTGGTTACGGAACTTGAACTCGTAGAAATACTCGCTGTCCGGTTCCAGGCCCTCCACCTCCACGTGAACCGAGTGCCCCAACTGCGCCGGGGCGTGTGCACTGCCGTCCCGAACAACATTGCGCATCCCGGCGTCGGTGGCCAGACGCCACTCCACGACGGGGTGGCCGGGAGGCATGCCGCCGTTCGGCTCGAACGGTTTCGGCGCGAGACGGGTCCACAGCACCACGCCGGAAGGCGTGGGATCGCCGGATGCGATTCCCAGCGTGAAGGGATCATCTTTGCTCCGCACCGGCGTCGTGCCCGCGTCGGCCTTGGTGGCCGGGGTGGCGGCCAGCGCGGCGGCGGCGGAGACACCGGCCACGCCGGAGAGGAAGAGGCGGCGGTCTATCAGACGGGAGTTTCCAGGCAGGATCAAGGGCATGCTGCCAACGTCCCTTGGAGCCTTGAACAGGACGCCTCCCGCCGGGAACTCCGGGGGAACCCGCCGGTAAACATGCGGTGAAACAGTACAGCAACTGCCAGTGGAAACGAGCCGCGAACAGTCCGCCACAACCTGCTGAACACCGGCGTTTGGCTTCTTCCTCCGGTTAAGCGCCTGACCAGGGTCGCAGCATGGAATCCCCACACAAACTCCCGGTCAAGGCTGCAATTACCGCCCTAATCCCCGGGCTTCCCGGAGCCTTCCTTGCCACCGCCGGCCCCTCCGCAGCCGCCCCGCCCCTCCCATCCGGGGACGCCCAGCCCTTCCCGCCGTCGAACTTCACCTCGGCGCCCGGGACCTGCCCGAAACGCGCGGCGTGACGGAACCGGCCCCCCGCCTGACCTGTACGTCGATTACCCGCGGAACCCCCAACCCTTCCCTTTTTGGACGGCTGAAGTGGCCATCCCGGCGAATTCACCCGACGTTCGGCCCCGACCTGGTCAACCGGGAAACCACCAGCCAGCTGGCGGCTGCCGATGGTGCGCTCGCCGGCATCAACGGCGGCTACTTCGTCCTGGACCCAAAGGCCGGCGCCCCCCGGAGAGCAACGACGCGGCAAGGCCGCCAAGGTGCACAGCTGGCCCTGGACGGCGTTAACCGCGTGCCGGGGCTCATCCGGAACTGCGGCGGAACGGGCGATGCTCCCTCCGTCCTCCGGCACGACTACACCTGCACGGACCCCGATGAGGTCATTGCTTTCACCGAGGACTTCGGCTCCGCCACACCGTCCGGGCGGGGCTGGAAGTGGTGCTGGACAGCCAGGGCACCGTCACCGCCGTCAACGCTCCCGGGGCACGGCCGTGACCGCCGAGGGACGCCAGACGGCATCCCTTGGGCTGAGCATCAAAGAAGCGGCAGACGTGGCCACGTCGCTGGGCATGGTGGAGGCAATCAACCTCGACGGCGGCGGATCCACCACTATGGCCGTGGGAGGGCAGGTCGTCAACAATTCGTCCGACGCATCGGGCGAACGTCCCGTAGGCGACGCAATCCTCGTCCTCCCCCGCCGCAAGGACTGAACGCCGGCAGCGGGCGCGGTCGGCCGCGGGGCGTGAGCCCGCGGCAGTCGCGGCACCTAAGATGGCGTGCATGGAAGACGTGGCCCTGGCTGGGATCGCGAGCGGGCTTTATGCCAAGCCGCTGGAAGACTTCGTTGCGGCGCGCGCCGTCGCGGCCAAGGAGGCTGCCGGGTCGGACAAGGAACTTGGGGCAGCCGTGCGCGCCCTGCCGAAGCCGTCAGCTGCCGCCTGGACCGTCAACATGCTGGCGCTGCACCAGCCTGGTGTCCTTGCGGAGCTGGCGGCCCTGGGTGGCAGGATGCGCGAGGCGCAGTCGTCGCTGGACGCCGGGGCGCTGCGGGAACTGGGACGTGAGCGCCGGACCCTGCTTGCTGCCGCCGTCGAGGCCGCCCGTGCCGTTGCCAGGGAGCAGGGCCGGGGCATCAGCGATGCCGTAGCGGGGGACGTGGAGGAGACCCTTCGGGCCCTGACGGCCGATGAAGGGGCAGCGGCCGCCGTGCGGAGCGGGCGCCTCCTGAAGGCGTTGTCCGCCGACGGAATGAACACCGCCGATGTGGAGGGGGCCGTGGCCGTGCCCTCCGCGCTGCCGCCGGCCGCCCCGGTTCCGCCCCCTGCGCCAGCAGCCACAGTAAGCAGGAAGACGCGCACGACGACGGCGGGCACCGCCCGTGCCACGCCGGACAGGCCGCGGCTTGAGGCGGTCCGCCAGGCGCCGCGTCCAGCGTCACCGCCTGCATTGGAGAAAGCCAAAGCCGCCCTGGCGGAGGCGCAGGCGGCCGAGGCTGAGGCTGCCCGGGCGGCGCGGGAGCTGCAGGACCAGGCGGACCAGGCACGGACCGGGATCACGGAACTCGTCCAGGAGGCAGCCGAGCTCCGTGCCAGGCTCAAGGGCGTTGAAGAGCGGCTGGAGCGCTCCCGGAAAGCGCTGGCTGCCACCACTGCGGAGGCCAAGCAGGCAGCGCGTGCCGCGGACAGAGCCGAGCGGACGGCGATGCTCGCGCAGGAGCGGGTCCTTCGGCTGGGCAACTGAGACACGTGTAACTCTGTAAAAGTCTTCCGTTATTCCTGGAATACTGCCGGACAATTGGCCAAGGTGACACCGCAATCAGTACGGGCAGCTCTCTTGCCTACAATCGCCACTCGTCCTGCCCCGGAGCCATCGTCAACGCCGCCATCGTGGCAGTCGCCGGTCGATTCGGGGTTGGCGGGAAAGTGGCCAGTACAGATATCCGGCCTTTCTCCACTACAGGGCTAGGACAGGGACGAGGCGCCCCGGCAGTATTCAAAGAATCAGGGAACCCGTCAGTCCGATATGTAGATGTACATTCGAATCGCTCTCTTGGCGCCTACTTTAGGCAGCAATGGTCAACACGGACCCAAGCGGGCTCAGCGAAGATGACTGGCGGGAAACGTCTATCCACAGCCTCCTTGATCCCATCGCTCAGAATATGCGGACGACAGCTACCCTCAGCACCAAGGAGGGGGTCAATGTTCTGGCCTCGGGTGGTTGCGACCTCACACGGGCACAGAGGGCAACGGCCGGGGTGACGATATGATTGCCGTCTCGCCGACAGGCCATGCGGAAGTGACAGCTGTCAACGGCGCGCTGAATGCGTCACTAGCCCGACTACAGCAAAGTGGTGACGAGTTGTTAACAGAGGTTTACGACGAGGCGGCCCTGAAGGAGCGGCTTTCACACCTTGATACGAGAGCCAAGACGGCCTTCGCTGCGGCATGCGCGGAGAGCCTGGTTCCCCTGCAGGAGCGCTACTGGAGCAGGGCTGAAGAAAGCGCCAATGAATCGCGGGCACGAGACATCCTCGACTCCGTCTGGGGCGCTGTTTCCAAAGACAATGCCGTCGTCAGCTCGTTGGCTTCCGAAGCCGCCGCATTCGGACCTACGGATGACGAGCCATGGTTGTTTGATATGGGGTACGCGCAAAACGCCGCTGCTGCACTGGCGTACGCGATCAGGACATGGCTGTCTGATGACGCTCAGGAGGCCGCGTGGGCCGCACGGCAGGTTTGCGAAGCGGCCGAATACTCGTGCAGCCAGCCCGACATGGGCTCGGACGAGTTGCTCGTCCGCAAGATCAGCGACATTTCGGCCCAGAATGCGGGCCTCGATTCATCGGCGGGCATGCAATCTGCCTTGGCCTTTCTTGATCAAGCGCTCAGAATTTGCGAGGCCACGCCATCTTCCTGGGACCAGTTGCAGCGACTGGCGCGGTCCGCGGGCCAGTCGTGGGCCTCCTCGTTCAGATAGGAGCTGATGGTCCAGATCAACGACGGGTAGGAGCCAGCATGGACGCCGAATTCAACCTCTTCACCGATTACCACCAGTTCACGGTCTCGGACTCGACCGCGGACTTCTCGGATCTTTGGGCGAAATGGACGGACGAAACCATCGAATCCATGTTCGTCCAGGGCGACCGCTATATCGCCGTGGGCACAGCGCGCGATTTCAACGCACCCGTTCTGCTCCGCCTCGACTCGGAGCGTTCATTCACCGGCAGCGTGGATAGGGTCATGACGGGAACCCTGGAGGTCCCCAGCGGAGTGGTGGCAGTATCGGGACCAACAGACAACGGCATGAGCGGCGGGAGGATGGAGGTGCCACCGGGCACCTACCGGGTGGAGGTGCAGTACTTCAACCTGGAATCGATCGATAACGACGGCATCGAAGGGGACGACCGCTACATGGTCACCCTGACGAGGGCGGACGCACAAACCGAGTAACCCAAGTCGAAGTCATTACAGGCACGCGGGTTGAGCGGCCGGCGGGCTGTCCCCTTCATGCACAAATTAACACTTGTTAAGGTCCTGTTCAGCCGGACCGGACGACCGCGAAAATTCGTACGGCACATAGCCAGTGTGGGAGACTCCGCTGCGCGTATCTTCCTTAGCTTCGTGAGCCGGATTCCCACCACGTTTGATGTTCTGGCAGCTCGGACGCCCTTGGCGGGGCTACCCTGGCTCTACTTGCCAGACCGAAACTTCCAAATAGGGACCGGTTCTTCTACTTAGGTCTACGGTCACAGCAACACGCGGGGATGATTCCGAAGAATGTCAGACCCCGGTTGCAGACTGGATTCATGGAAAACCAACTGGTACAGGAATTTCACGTCACGTACTTCGACGCCGACTGCGGCCGTGCCCGGGCCGAGGTCTTTGACACGCTGGCCGAGGCGGAGCGTTTCGCCAGCCGGCAGTGCCGCGAAGAGGATGGCTGGGCCGTCGTTGACGCAGTGTCAGTCGAGCACATCCGCACTGCCGCCTGACATGCTCCGGCTACTTGCCGCACCCGTTTAACGCGGGCCGCCCCGGCCTGTTGGACAGGCCGGGGCGGTTTGCGGGGCTGGCACCATGGCGCGGGTGCCGGCCGCCGGCTAAGCGAAGTCGGAAACTGCGGGGTCCGCGCCGATGCGGCCTTCGCCGTTGGCGGAGCGGTCCAGCGCGTTGATGGCCTCGACGTCGCCGGAATCCAGGCTGACCCCGAGCGCTGCGAAGTTTTCCCGGATCCGGGACTCGGTGACGGACTTGGGGATGACCACGTTGCCGATTGCTAGGTGCCAGGCAATGACAACCTGCGCAGGCGTGGCGCCGTGCTTGGCTGCGATCGAGGCGACCGTTCCGTCGTCCAGCAGCTCGCCGCCCTGGCCCAGCGGTGACCAGGCCTGCGTCAAAATCCCGTTGGCCGCGCCGAACTCACGCAGTTCCCGCTGGCTGAAGTACGGGTGGAGCTCGATCTGGTGGATGGCCGGAACCACGCCGGTCTCGTCGATGAGCCGCTGCAGGCCCTCGACAGTGAAGTTCGAGACACCAATGGACTTGACCCGGCCGCGCTTCTGCAGCTCGATCAGGGCCTTCCAGGTGTCCACGTACTTGTCCTGCTTGGGCTGCATCCAGTGGATCAGGTAAAGGTCCAGGGTCTCCAGCCCGAGCCTGTCCATGGATTCCTCGAAGGCGGCCAGCGTGGACTCATATCCCTGGTCTGCGTTCCAGAGCTTGGTGGTGATGAAGAGCTGCTCCGGGGACAGCCCGGAACTGGCGATCGCCCGGCCCACACCCGCCTCGTTGCCGTAGATCTTGGCGGTATCGATGTGGCGGTAGCCCGCTTCAAACGCTTGGCGGACCACCTTTTCAGCCACGCCATCCTCAACCTGCCACACGCCGTAGCCGAGCTGGGGGATGGTGTTTCCGTCATTAAAGGTCAAGGTAGGTGAAAGAGTCATTCGTCCATCCTGCCAAACTATCGGCTCCGCCCGGCGGGTATCGGCCCGAAGTAAGCCAGGCGCTTAACCGGGAATACCCAACTGCTGCGGTCCTGAACCCTCTTCGCTGAGGTGCCGTTCGGCGTCGGCCACCTGCTGGAATACGGACTCGGCCCGGCGGCGGACCGAGGCTGCACCTACCGGGACGGGGCCCACGGCGAGCCGGAGCATGGCGGCCGCTTCCGCCGTCGTCGCCAGGGAGTTGCCGGCTTTGGACAGGGCGCGGTGTACCCCGGAAAGGGCCGCAGGGATGTTGAGGCTGTCGTTGGGCGAACGCCGCTGCGCTTCCATGCATACCAGCCGTACCCGTTCGAGGAGGCTGGCCAGTTCATTGGCGATCTCCAGCAATTCGGCGTACAGCTGGTCGTCCTCCACGCCCTCAAGAACCTGGTGGAAGCGGTCCAGTCCCCGCTGGAAACGGTCATGGGCCCGGCGCCATAGCCCCTGGCCCAGCTCCGCGTCGTCCTTGCGCCCCTGCCTGGCGGCGCTGAAAAAGCCCAAGCGGAGCCTACAGGTATTGTCCGGGACCGTGGTCCGGGTCGTCCCGCTGGCCAGGCCGAGCAGGGCTTCCGGAGCGCGCGCCGGCGCCGGCGCGCTGCGGTTCCCCGTTCTCGCCGATGACCACTCCCGGGGCGATCATGGTGCCGGGCGGCAGCTGGCGGAGCTGCATCTGCGCGGCCGCATTCTCCCGGGCCGCATGCTGGGCAGCGATGGCAGTCTGGATGCCGTGGAACAATCCCTCCAACCACCCGACAAGCTGGGCCTGGGCTATCCGGAGTTCAGCGTCGGAAGGCGTGCCCTCGTCGGGGAAGGGCAGGCTGATCCTGTCCAGTTCCTCCACCAGTTCAGGAGCCAGCCCGTCCTCCAGCTCCTTGATGGAGCGCGCGTGGATCTCAGCAAGCCTGCCCCGCGCAGCCTCATCCAGCGGTGCAGACTTCACTTCTTCCAGGAGCTGCCGGATCATGGTTCCGATCCGCATGACTTTGGCCGGTTCATCCACCAGGTCCTGGATGTTGCTGCCCTTGGGCTTCCTGCGATCGGCAGGTGCGGACGGCGGGGGCACCGGCGGCTGCCACTCATCGATGGGAGTGCCTTCTACCGGGAGGTCCTCGGCTGATTGAGTGTCTCGTGGATCGCTCATGCGTTCATACTCTCATGAGCGATCCACCCGGAACCCCTGGATGATCCCTCCCGGCGGCTTGTACGCTGCAAGCTCAATCAGCAGCACCGGCCCTGGGGGTTGCTGTCCTGGCGGTCGGTCCGGTCACGCCAGAACTCACGCTCCGTGAGGGGCGCCTCCCCGTGCCCGGCCGCCCTGTGGTGCTCGAGGTACTTGGCGTAGGCGTCCGCGCCCAGGACTCCGCTGAAGTACTGGGCGAAGCCGCGGAACCGCCGCTTGAGCACAACGAGTCCGGCCGTCATGAGTGGTGGCCCGCCCTTTCGAACCTCAGTTCCGCGGGGACTTTCTCCCATTCAGCCATCAACTCGCGCTCGGCAGGAGTGGGAATGAGTCCGGCAGGGGCGAAGACACGCGACGGGCGGGCGGGGTCCTCGTTGCCGCGCGTGGCGGCGGCGTCCCCGCGGTTGCGGAACGCTTTGGCAGTGGCGAGCAGCGCCGTCGCGATCACGATGATGCTCAGCACCACGAAGATCACAGACAGCCAGCCCTGGATCGCCGTGTTCCTGACCACGGCCTCCATGGCCGGGACCGTCTTGGCGGTGCCGAACGAGGTCTTGCCCTCGGCCAGGGCCTTGCTGAAGGCCGCGTTGTTGGCAAAGTAGCCGACAGCCGGGGTGGACGAGAAGATCTTCTGGTAGCTCGCCGTGATGGTGACCACGGCGGCGAACGTTAGCGGCAGCGCGACGATCCACAGGTAGTTGAACGTTCCTCGCTTCGCCACGATGGCCAGGCACACGGACAGTGCAATCGCGGCAAGCAACTGGTTGGCTATGCCGAACAACGGGAACAGCGTGTTGATGCCGCCCAGCGGATCGGTGACGCCCATGAG
This sequence comes from Pseudarthrobacter sp. CC4, assembly GCF_048957775.1. NCBI lineage: Bacteria > Bacillati > Actinomycetota > Actinomycetes > Micrococcales > Micrococcaceae > Pseudarthrobacter > Pseudarthrobacter sp. CC4. The sequence goes on from NZ_JARCCZ010000026.1 coordinate 47,572, forward strand.
CAGCACAGCGCCCCAGGCACCGACCATGATGGCGGTGCAGAGCCAGGCTCCGGGACGCCAGGAGTGTTCCTTGAACTTGGGGATGAAGTTGCCGATCGAATCCTGCAGCATGAACCGGGCAACCCGGGTGCCGGCGTCCACAGCGGTGAGGATGAAAAGGGCCTCGAACATGATGGCGAAGTGGTACCAGAAGGCCATCATGGCCGTGCCGCCGATGAACTGCTGCATGATGTGGGCAAGTCCCACGGCCAGGGTGGGAGCGCCACCGGTACGCGAAACGATGCTTTCTTCACCCACGTTGGCGGCGGTTTCACTCAGGAGGTCAGGCGTGATGTTCACCCCGGCCAGGCCCAGGCTGTTGACCCAGGTGGCTGCTGTCTCCACCGTGCCGCCGGTCAGCGCCGCGGGGGAATTCATGGCGAAGTAAAGGCCGCGGTCGATCGAGATTGCCGCCACCAGGGCCATGATTGCCACGAAGGACTCCATCAGCATTCCGCCGTAGCCGATGAAACGGGTCTGCCGCTCCTTTTCAACCAGCTTGGGTGTGGTACCGGACGAAATCAGTGCATGGAAGCCGGACAAGGCACCACACGCAATGGTGACGAACAGGAACGGGAACAGGGCGCCCGGGAACACCGGACCGTTTTCCCTGCTGGCGAACTCGCTGAACGCGGGAACGGTGATCTCCGGCCGGACCACGATGATGGCAAGCGCCAGCATCACGATCACACCGATCTTCATGAACGTTGAGAGGTAGTCACGCGGTGCCAGGAGCAGCCACACGGGCAGGATGGCGGCGATGAAGCCGTAGATGATCAGGCCCCAGGCGATGGTCACCTTGTCGAGGCTGAAGATGTCCGCCCCCCACGGGGTTTCCGCCACGATGCCGCCGCCGATAATGGCAGCCATCAGCAGGACGAAGCCGATCAGCGAAACCTCCATCACCTTGCCGGGCCGCAGGTAGCGGAGGTAGATGCCCATGAACAGCGCAATCGGAATGGTCATGCCGACGGAGAAGACGCCCCATGGGCTCTCGCCCAGGGCGTTGACGACGACGAGGGCCAGGATGGCCACAATGATCACCATGATGAGCAGGGTGGCGATGAGGGCGGCAGTGCCGCCGATAACGCCCAGTTCCTCGCGTGCCATCTGGCCCAGGGAACGGCCACCGCGCCGCATGGAGAAGAACATCACAAGGTAGTCCTGGACGGCGCCGGCAAGGACGACGCCGATGATGATCCAGATAGTGCCCGGCAGGTAGCCCATCTGGGCCGCGATGACCGGGCCCACCAGCGGCCCGGCGCCGGCGATGGCGGCAAAATGGTGGCCGAACAGGACATTGCGGTCCGTCCGGACATAATCCTTGCCGTCGGCCTTGTACTCCGCCGGAGTGGCGCGGCGGTCATCAGGCCTGGTGATGTAGCGCTCGATGACCTTGGAGTAGAAGCGGTAGCCGATCAGGTAGGTGCACACGGAGGCGAACACGAACCAGATGGCGTTCACGGTTTCGCCGCGGACGATGGCCAGCATGAACCATGCCACGCCGCCGAGGAGGGCAATCGCAGCCCACAACGCGATCTTTCCCGGCGTCCATTTCCGCTCTTCGGCCTCCCGGACCGCTTCATCCACCGCTGTCGGCGGCAGCGCCGGGTCGGTGGCGGCCACGCCCCTGCCTCCGGATGCACTACCCCGCTGATCAGGCGTTTCGGCCATGTCTCCTCCTTGAGATTGTTATGCGTCTTCTGTCACGCACCCTACCAAGCCGCAGTCACAATCCGGAGGCATTCTGCCGGCTGCCGCAGAAACGTGCGGCGAGCGGAGTGGACGCGGCGACGAACGACCGGACCCGGGCTGCCAGTTGTGCCTGCGTCAACGCAGGCAAGGCCCCCGTCCGGAAGGTCCGGGCGGAGGCCTTGGCTCGTGGGAACTGCGTAAAGCTGCCCCCTTACGCGTGTGAGTAGGTGAGGCAGTCAGCGTTGTCGGCGCCGGGGCCGACGTGGACCTCGGTGGCCTTGCACATCAGGTGGTCATTGTGGACGCACTCGGCGCGCTGGCACGCCCCGACGTCGGCAAGGACCTTGGGCAGTCCGCCGTGGATCCCGGTCTCGATGAACGTGGCGCAGCGGGCGTGGTTTTCGGCGCCGCCCACCGTGATGGCGGCGGCGTTGCAGTTGGTGTGGTCATTAAAGGAACAGTTCGTTACGCTGCAGTCGGCGACGTGCGTTGTCATGAGCTTCCTCCGTTTGTTCCACCGCCCGGCCGGACGGTTCCTGGGACTTACGGTATGCCTGTCCGGGTCATTCAAAAAGACCCAATTGTGTGACCTATTTCCCCTGTCCCTGCTGGATCATCCTGGCCTCGCACAAGTCCAGCCACCGGACTTCCGCCTCCGCCTGGAAGATGAGTGAGTCCAGGACCAGCAGCGACGCGGTGTCACCGGCGCGCTGGTTCAGCGCCATGTCCCGGCGGGCCTTCGAATAGTCCTGCAGCGACTTCATGGAGGACACACGCTGGCTCTGGATGACGGCCTTGACGTCGACGCCGGGCAGGGTGACGGCCAGCGCCAGCTTGATGGCCAGTTCGTTGCGGGGCGGGTTGTTCCGCTCCACCGGTGCCGCGAACCAGTTCCGGATTTCGGTCCTGCCGGCTGCGGTGATGCTGTACACCACGTGGCCGTTCCCGTCGTCGCCGTCCCTGGCCACCAGCGCATCGCGTTCCAGCCGGTCCAGCGTGGTGTACACCTGTCCGATGTTCAAAGGCCAGGTGGCGCCGGTGCGGTTCTCGAATTCAACCCGCAGCTGGTAGCCGTAGCGGGGCTGGTCCTCCAACAGGGCGAGGAGGCTGTGGCGGATGGACATGCTGATCCTTGTACTTGGCGGGCGTCGGTGTGCCGGACCTACATGACCAACAGGACTTTGCCCACGTGGTCTCCCGTGTCAAAGTACCGGTGGGCAGCGCGCACCTGGTCCAGCGGGAACGTCTTTGCCACCAGCGGCCTGACCGATCCGTTGCTGACCAGCGGCCACACAGCGTCGCGGACGGCGTTCATGATGGCGCCTTTTTCCGCTACGGGCCGCGGCCGCAGGGCGGTGGCAACGACGGCGGCGCGCTTCTTCAGCAGCTGCCCCAGGTCGAGCTCCCCCTTCCTTCCGCCCTGAAGTCCAATCACCACCAGGCGTCCGTAGTCAGCGAGCGCGTCCACGTTCTGGGCCAGGTACTTGGCGCCCACGACGTCGAGGATCACGTCTGCGCCCTTGCCCCCGTTCTGGCGGCGAAGGCTTTCCGGAAAGTCCTCCTCGGCGTAGTTGATGGCGATGTCGGCGCCCAGGAAGGCTTTCGCCGTGCTCACTTTTTCGTCGGATCCTGCAGTTGCGGCAACCTTGGCGCCGAGCGCCTTGGCGAGCTGGATGGCCATGGTGCCGATCCCGCCCGTTGCCCCGTGGATCAGGACGGTCTCGCCTGCCTGCAGCTGGGCCGTCATCACCAGGTTGGAGTAGACAGTGGCCGCAACCTCGGGAAGGGCGGCCGCGGTCACCAGGTCAACGCCGTCGGGCACCCGAAGGACCTGCTCGGCCGGGACCGCCACCTGCTGCGCATACCCGCCGCCGGCCAGCAGCGCCACCACCTTGTCACCGAGGGAGAATGCCTTTGTGACGCCGGGACCGAACCCGGCGATCCGGCCGGATACTTCAAGGCCCGGAATTTCCGATGCGCCGGGCGGCGGCGGGTACAAACCCCTCCGCTGCTGCACGTCCGCCCGGTTCAGGCCGGCCGCCACGACGTCGATGAGCACCTCTCCGGGACCCGGTACCGGGGCCTCCACCTCGCGGACCTCCAGAACTTCCGGGCCGCCAGGCTCCGAAATGTAGACGGCTTTCATGGAACACTCCCGTTTCTGACTGAATACTGCGTGCAACCAGTGTGCACCGGACGCGTTCCGGGTTCTGTTTTGTTGCAGGCAAGTGCCTATGAAACACTACTGGGTGAGGAAGGTTGTCCGAGCGGCCGAAGGAGCTAGTCTTGAAAACTAGTGTGCGGTAACCCCGTACCAAGAGTTCGAATCTCTTACCTTCCGCGAAACAGGACCCCTGTCCGCCAGCATGCTGGCCGGCAGGGGTCCTTCGTTTTGCCGGCAAAAGCCTGCGGGCGCCGGGTTCCGACTGCTTGAAGCAACCTCCGGGCAGTTACAGCGCGAGTATTGCCCCGGCGATTTCGTCCGCGTCGCGAAGGGTCCGCTGGCCACTGCGGTAGTTTGGGCCGCCGGGCTGGATGGCCTCGGCGGCGATGGCCGTGCCCCATTGGACCGATGAGAGCTGGAGTCCCAGCACGTACAGGCCTCCGGTCACCGAGCCGTTGGCTGCCACGGGACGGTAGGGATGCGGCACCACATCCAGGCCGGTGGACTGCACGGGGGCACCCTCCACCGTCATCATCAGCCGCGGCCGGACCAGGCCGTCCGCCAGCAACTGCTCCAGCACCGGCGAATCACTGGCCGAGACCCGGTTACCGGGCGCGAGCGCCTCCACCATGGTCCGGGCAGCCACCGGAGCTCCGGCCACCCAAGGTGAAGACGCCGTGAAGGCGGCGTTCTTCCGGTCCACTGAGAACTTGGGGTCTGGACCCACGAAGCTCACCACCCCCGCCCTGGCCAGCGCCGCCAGCTGCTCGGAGCGCAGGGCCGGAGGCCCGCTGGCGAGTCCTTCCACAAACGACTCGAACCAGCCACGCAGTCCCGCCACCCAGGATTCATCGGTGATGCCGCCGTCGGCCACTGCTGTCTTCAGCACGGCGCGCCCGTGGTGGAGCGCCCCAATGGCCATCTTCACGGGGTCATCTTCCCCAAGCGCGGACCGGCGGGCGTCGTCCAGCAGGTAGTCGACGACGGCGGCATCGAGTTCGGTGCGTGAGGCAAAGGATCGTCCGGCAAGGGGTGCGGCGAGCGCCGGCAGGTCCAGCCGGTGCCGTGGCCCCACGTGCACGGCCAGCACACTCTCCACGCTGTCTTCCCAGTTCGCGGCACTGTGCGCGTGCGGATGCAGCGCCTCATCGAGTGCGGCGAGGAAGGCCGCCGGATCCGGTACCGCGTTCGGCTGGGAACGCACCAGGGTGGAGTAGTACGCCCACAAAGCGTCACGGTGCAGGAGCGGCCAGAAATCGTGGTCGAACGCCGGGCGGATTCCTGCGGTGCGGAACCGTTCCAGCGCCGCTTCGGTGAAGTAGCGCAGGGTGACCGACGCCGGGTAGTAGCCGTCCAGGGCAGCTTTCGCCCGGTAGGGCGTTCCCCGGCGGGAGGCGGCAATGATCCGCGGTTCCTGGCCCGAAGGCTCGTACCTGAGCGCCGTTCCGTTGCTGATGAATTTTCCGCCGCGGCCCTCGGTCAGCTGCACCATGGTGTCGAAGAAGTTCAGGCCCATGCCGCGGACCAGGACGGGCTCCCCTGCGGGAACCAGGGACCAGTCCACGTCCGCAGGTACAGCCGGCGGGAAGTATCGGAGGCCCAACCGCTTGGCCGACGCCTGCAGTTCGCGCTGTTCGGGGTTCAGGCGGGACGGGACGTGGCCCAAGGCAAGCACCACGGCGTCGGTGCGCAGCCTGTCTCCAGTGGCCAGGCCGACGTCGAACGTTCCGTCCCCCGCGGGGCGCACGGACTGTGCCGACGTTTCGTGGAAGTCGATGGTGACGCCGTCGGGCGCTTTGGACGTCAGCTCCTCCAGCGTGCTGCGGAGGTAGCGGCCGTAGAGGGCCCGGCTGGGAAAGCCGTTCGGGCCCAGGGCGGCCAGTTCAGCGAGGTCCTCCCCTCCCAGGGACGGCGAGGGGTTGCGCTGCTGGCGCGCCCGCCACAGGTCGAAGGTGGTTCCTGCGACCGGCGGCGCCAGGTCAGGGTCCTCGGGGATCAGCGTGGGGTAGAAGGACTGCGTGTTCATCAGGAACAGCCGGGACTGCTGCGGCTGCCACACGTGCCCCGGGCCCGCCGGAAAGGGGTCGACGACATCGATGTGGAGACGCACCGTTCCTGCACCGGAAGCGATCTGCGCAGCACGGCGGGCAAGCAGGCGTTCCAGCACGCTGGTGCCCCGCGGACCTGCGCCGATGATGGCGGTCCGGATGCTCTGCGTTTTTTCCACGCCATCCAGCGTACGGGCTGGAAACAGAGTGTGGGCTGAACGCTTGACTTGCCAGCCGTCCGCGGTGTTGTTTGGATGGGGCGCATGACCACCACTGAAGCTGATCCAGCGCCCGCCTCCGGAACCGGCAACCCCTCCGGAACCGGCCCGCGGGACATCGCGCCCGAGCCCACTGACGAAAACGCCTGGCTCGAAGACATTTACGGCGAGGAGCAGCTTGCCTGGGTGAAAGAGCAGAATTCGCGCACGGAGGACCTCCTGGAGGACGCGGACTACGCCGGACTGGAAGGCAGCATCCTGGAGGTGCTGGACTCCACGGACCGGATCGCCATGGTGGGGAAGCGCGGTGACTGGTACTACAACTTCTGGAAGGACGCGAAGAACCCCAAGGGCCTGTGGCGGCGCACCACCTGGGAGAGCTACTGCACGGATTCCCCCGAGTGGGATGTGCTGCTCGATGTCGACGCGCTGGCGGCAGCCGAGGGCCAGGAGTGGGTTTTCCACGGCGCCACCTTCCTGCGCCCCGCGTCCGGGGAACCGTACCGGCATGCACTTCTTGCCCTCTCCCCCGACGGCGGCGACGCCAACCGGTACCGCGAATTCGACGTGGAGGGCAGGACTTTCGTGGACCCCGCCCAGGGCGGTTTTGACCTGCCGACGGCGAAGGGAAACGTTTCCTGGCTGGACGCGGAAACGTTGCTGGTGGCCTCCACCGCGGACGGACTGCCGAAGACCGCTTCCTCCTACGCCCGGGCGGCCGTCACGCTCAAACGCGGGGATTCCCTGGCCGGAGCGCCGCGGCTGTTCGAGGTCCCCGAGCACCACATGATGGCCGTGGTTGCCCACGATTCCACCCCCGGTTTTGAGCGCACCTTCGCCGTTGACTACATCGATTTCTTCAACCGCAGGAACCTGGTGCTGCGTGAAGGATCCTGGGTCCAGATCGATGTGCCCACCGATGTGAATGTCAGCGCGCATCGGGAATGGCTGCTGTTCCGGCCGCTCCAGGACTGGGTGCGTGGCACGTCAACGTACCCGGCGGGCTCGCTCCTCGCTGCCCGGTTCGAGGATTACCTGGCCGGTTCAGCCGACCTGGCCGTGCTGTTCACCCCGGATGCGAATACGTCCCTGCAGTCCTGGAGCTGGACCCGGGACTTCCTGCTGCTGAACCTCCTGAAGGACGTGTCCTCCGAAATCCGGGTGCTGGATCCCTCCCGGCCAACGCACAATGCCCAGGCCGCGTGGGCGTCGTCGCCGCTGGATGCCTGCCCGCCGCTGCATGACGTCAACGCCTACGCGGTGGACGACGAAGACGAGGCCGACGGCGGTGCGGGCAACGACTTCTGGCTCGTCGCCACGGGCTTTACCACGCCTACCACGCTGCTGCGCGGCAGCTTGGAGCGTGCGGCGTCCGGTCCCCCCGGCGTGGTGAGCCGGCACGCGGTGGTCAAGGCGTCGCCGTCGTTCTTCGATGACGGCGGCTATGAAGTGCAGCAGCACTTCGCCGTGTCCGACGACGGGACCCGGGTTCCGTATTTCCAGGTGGCTTCCCGGGACCTGGCCCTGGACGGGCAGAACCCCACCCAGCTTTCCGGATATGGCGGATTCGAGGTTTCGCGCACGCCGGCGTACAGCGGCACGGTGGGCAGGGCCTGGCTGGAACGGCGCACGTCCGGGGCGCCAAACGCGGACGGCGGGGCACCACACTCCCGGGGCGGCGTCTACGTCGTGGCAAACATCCGCGGCGGCGGCGAATACGGGCCGTCGTGGCACCGGGCGGCGCTGCAGGAGAATCGGCACAAGGCGTACCAGGACTTCGCGGCCGTTGCGAGGGATCTTCTGTCCCGGGGAGTCACCTCACGGGAGCGGCTGGGCTGCGTCGGCGGGTCCAACGGGGGGCTGCTGGTAGGCAACATGCTTACCCGGTACCCGGAGCTTTTCGGAGCTGTCTCATGCGGCGTGCCGCTGCTGGACATGCGCCGTTACACCAGGCTTTCGGCCGGGCACTCCTGGATTGCCGAATACGGCGACCCTGACGTCCCGGAACAGTGGGAGTACATCAAGACCTTTTCCCCCTACCACCTGCTCAAGGACGGGGTTGAGTACCCGGAGACGTTTATCTGGACGGCCACCTCCGACGACCGGGTTGGCCCCGTCCAGGCGCGCAAGATGGCAGCCCGCATGCTGGCCATGGGCATCCCCAACGTCTGGTTCCACGAGGCGCTGGAGGGCGGCCACGCAGGGGCGTCGGACAACCGGCAGGCTGCGGCGCTGCAGGCCCGCAGCCAGCACTTCCTGTGGAAGGCACTGGCGGGCGGGGCCTCGTAGCGATGGCGCTCGAGGTGCGGCGGGCGGCGGCCTCCGACGTGGAGCGGCTGGCCGAGGTTCACGTCCTCTGCTGGCAGGAGACCTACCGCGGGATGCTGTCCGACGGGTTCCTGGCCTCGCAGAAGACCGGTTCGCGGCTGCAGCTGTGGCGCCACCTGCTGGAAGCCGCCGAACCCGCGCATGCCTGGGTGGCGTCCGACGGCGGCACGGTAGTTGGGTTTGCCGGCATCCGCAGGGAGCCTGGGGCCGCGTCGCACGGGTTTGCGCCGCCGTCGTCCGGGGACCTGGAACTGTGGGGGCTGTATCTGCTGGCGTCGCACCAGGGGCTGGGCCTGGGCCGCCGCCTCCTGGCGGCAGCGCTGGGCAATGAGGCGGCGAGCCTGTGGGTGGCCGCCGACAACCAGCGCGCCATTGGCTTCTACCGGCACTTCGGGTTTGAACCTGACGGCGCCGCCGACGTGATTCCCGGGTGGGAAGACCTTCGCGAAATCAGGATGGTCCGGGGCGGACAGCCGCCGGGGTGAAGCCCGCACCGGGCAGCCGGGGAGTCCTTTGGAGGCCCGGGCGATCCGTTTTGCACTGCATGCCCCGTTCTGCGTATCCTTGGTGGGCTAGGAATAGCAATTGGAGACGTGCCAGAGCGGCCGAATGGGCTTCACTGCTAATGAAGTGTGGGGCACAACTCCACCGGGGGTTCAAATCCCCCCGTCTCCGCGTTTGGCCCCGGTCCTGGACCGGGGCCTTTTGCGTTCCCCGGCAGGTTCAACGCCCCGGACGTATCCGTCCGTGGGACGGACACCCGGCGCCTTGCCCGTCCCGGCGGTGGCAGGATTGTCGGATGGCAGCAAGCGACACGGTGGATGAGGCGCACGGCGCGGTGCAGGCGTGGAGCCCCCGCCTGGCGCTCCTGGTGGCCGCCACCTTCTTCATGGAGTTCCTTGACGGCACAGTCCTCACCACGGCCATCCCCAACATCGCTGCCGACTTCCGGGTGCCCGCCGCGGACGTCAACATCACCATGACGGCGTACCTGCTGACCGTTGCCATGGGTATCCCGCTCAGCGGCTGGCTGGCTGAGCGCTTTGGTGCCCGACGCATCTTTTGCCTTGCCATTGCGATCTTCACGGCAGCATCCCTGGCCTGTTCGCTCAGCCAGGACCTGGTTGTCCTCACCCTCAGCCGGACCGCGCAGGGATTCGGCGGCGCCATGATGGTGCCGGTGGGAACCCTGCTGGTCCTTCGCGGGACGCCGAAGGCGGACCTCCTGCGCGCCACTGCGTTCCTGGTGTGGCCCGGGCTCCTGGCGCCAGTGCTCGCACCGCTGGTAGGCGGGGCCCTGACCACCTATCTTTCCTGGCACTGGATCTTCCTGATCAACCTCCCGCTGGGTGTGGCCGCACTGCTTGCGGCACTCCGGCTGGTTCCTGCTGCCGCGGGCGACGGCGGGCGGCGGCTGGACTGGGTGGGCTTGTCCCTTACCACGCTGGGCGTGGGCGCCCTGGTGGCTGGCCTTGAACTGGTGAGCGCCCATCCTGCCGCCCCCTGGGCGGCCCTGAGCGCAGGTTTCGGCGTGACGGCTGCAGCCTGCGCCGTGTTCTGGATGCGCAGGACCCCCAATCCACTCTTTGACCTCGGGGTGTTCAGCACCCGCACGTTCAGGGCGATGGCCACCGGCGGGTTCGCCTACCGGCTGGCCATCAGCTCCGTCCCTTTCCTGTTGCCGCTGATGTTCCAGGCCGGGTTCGGCTGGTCCCCGCTGCACGCAGGTGCCATGGTGGCGGCCGTCTTCATCGGCAACATCGGCATCAAGCCGGCCACCACGCCGCTGATCCGGCGCTTTGGCTTCAAGGCGATGCTCGTCTTCGCCTCCCTTGCCTCTGCAGCCACGTTCATCCTCTGCGCCATGCTCACGGCAGAAACGCCAGAGCCGCTGACGTTTGCCCTGCTGGTCTGCAGCGGCGCCTTCCGCTCAATCGGGTTCTCCGCCTACGCGTCGGTCCAGTACGCCGACATCGCGCCGGCGCAGCTCACCTCGGCAAATACTGTGTCTGCCACCCTGGTCCAGCTCGCCACTGCTGCGGGCATTGCCATTGGGGCCTTGCTCATCCGGCTGTTCGACGGGCTCAACAGCTTTCCAGCTGATTCCGCCGGACCTTTCCGCGGCGCATTCCTCGCCATGGCGGTGCTGATGCTGGCGAGCACGGCGGACAGCCTGTTCCTGCCTCGGCATGCCGGAGCGGAAGTCAGCCGGCGCGGGGGCCAGCGGGTCTAGGCCCTGCGGGGTCCAGGCGCAGCGCGTCCAGGCCCTGCGGGGCCCAGGCGCAGCGCGTCCAGGCCCTGCGGGGTCCAAGCCCTGCCGGATTAGGTTAGCGAGCCCAGAGTCAGCCCGCCTGGGCCAGCACCAGCGGAAGCACAGCACCAGCCCCGGCCTGGCGAAGAGCCCGGCCGGCCACGGTGAGCGTCCACCTGCTGTCCACGATGTCATCGACCAGCATCACGCTGCCGCCCTGCAACGAGCCCAGCGCGGCTTCAAGTTCCGGCCCCACCACCAGACGGTCCCACACCCCCGCCAGCCGGTAGGCGCTGTTGCCCCCGCGGTTTCCCGTGGGGCCACCGTGCGCCAACTGAAGCTCGCCCAGGTACGGGATGCGTCCGATCTCCGAAATTCCCTTCGCAAGGGACCCCACCAGCTCAGGCTTGCCCCGCGACGGGATGCTGACAATGGCGGCCGGCCGTCCGGCCCCGCTCCACGCAGGGTTGCGCGGGTCACCGCCGGCCCATTCGCGCAGTACCTGGACGCATGCCTGAAGCATGCCCGGGTCCACGGGCCGGTCCCCCGCGCCGGCCGCAAACAGCTCCCGCAATGCCCCGCCCCAGCCCAGGTCTGTCAGCCGTGCGAGGACCCGCCCCTCGGAGACTCCTTCTGCAGGTTTGAGCTTCCCCTTCACCGGAACACCAAGGCGGTCCATGCCGCTGGGCCACTGCAGCCGCGATTCCAGTACTCCGCCCGCCCTGCTGAGGGTCTGGCCGGCCGCCGCGGTGGCCTGCTCGGCAATCTCCGCCGGGAACCACCGGCCGGCGCAGTTATCGCACCTGCCACAGGCGTGGGCGGTCTCGTCATCAAGCACGGACGTGATGTATTCCATCCGGCAGCCGGCAGTGTCCTGGTAGATCACCATGGAGTCCTGCTCGTCCACGCGGGCCTCAGCTATCCGCCGGTACCGCTCGGCGTCGTATGCCCAGGGCCGGCCAGTTGACCGCCATCCACCGCCCACCCGCTCCACGGCGCCATCCACTGAGAGGACTTTCAACAGCAGTTCCAGCGGAGTGCGTCGAAGGTCCACCCTGGCTTCCAAGGCAACTGTGGACAGTGCGGTGCCTGCTTCGGCGAGCGCCGTGAGGACGGCGGCGGCTTTTTCCTCCGACGGCATGGAAGCCGTGGCGAAGTACTGCCAGATGTCCCGGTCTCCGGCACCCGGCAGGAGCAGGACATCGGCGTTCGCCGCCCCACGGCCGGCACGCCCAACCTGCTGGTAGTAAGCCACCGGCGAGGACGGCGCTCCGAGGTGGACCACGAAGCCGAGATCGGGCTTGTCAAAACCCATGCCTAGCGCGGACGTGGCAACCAGCGCCTTGACCTCATTGTCCTTCAGGAGCTGTTCGGCGCGTTCCCTGTCTGCGGGGTCCGTGCGCCCGGTATAGGCCAGCACCTCGTGGCCGGCCTCCGCCAGGAGGCGCGCTGTGTCCTCCGCCGCGGACACCGTCAGCGTATAGATGATGCCGCTGCCGGGAAGGTCGGCCAGATGCGTCAACAGCCAGCCCAGGCGCTGCTTGGCATCAGGAAGTGACAGGACTCCCAGCCGCAGCGAATCCCTGCCCAGCGCACCACGGATGGTGAGGACGCCGGCGCCGAGCTGCTCTTCGATGTCGTGAACCACCCGGGAGTTGGCGGTGGCTGTGGTGGCCAGCACGGGAACCGAATCCGGCAACTGGGTTATCAGGTCGGCGATCCTGCGGTAGTCGGGCCGGAAGTCGTGGCCCCAGTCTGAGATGCAGTGTGCCTCGTCGATGACCAGCAGGCCTGTGCGCCGGATAAGTTCGGGAAGCTGGTTTTCGCGGAAGGAGGGGTTGGTCAGCCGTTCCGGGGACACGAGCAGGACGTCCACCTGGTCAGCGGCGAGCTGTTCGCGGACGGTGTCCCATTCCAGCTGGTTCGCGGAGTTGATGGCCACGGCACGCACTCCTGCCCGGGCAGCCGCGGCTACCTGGTCCCGCATGAGGGCGAGGAGTGGCGACACGATAAGCGTGGGTCCGGCCCCGCGGCGGCGCAGGAGCAGGGAGGCCACGAAATAGACTGCCGATTTTCCCCAACCCGTACGCTGCACCACCAAAGCCCTACGGCCGTCATCCACCAGTGCCTCGATGGCTTCAAACTGGCCCTCGTGGAAACCGGCCGCCGGGTTGCCCACCAGCTCACGGAGAACGGCGAGCGCCTGCGCGTGGGTTGCCGAAGAAGGAAGGACGCCGGCATTTGCCGGTTCAGGAACGGTTGCGGGTTCAATGAGGTTGGTGGCGTGCTGGTTATCGACCATTGATTCAGTATCCCAGCCGCCTCCGACACGAGGCACACCGGAGCGCCCTATGTGGAAACCCCGCCACCGCAGCTTCGCGTCACATACGCCGGCCCCCACCCGTCCTCCACAGCCACTTCCGCGGCCCACGTAAGATAAAGCCCGTGACTAGCGAACAGACAACGACTTTTGACCTTTCGGCATCCTTCAAGGCGTACGACGTCCGTGGCATCGTGGGCGAGTCCATCACCGCCGAAATCGTCGAAGCCGTGGGCGCCGCCTTCGTGGACGTCCTCCAGCTCGAAGGCCAGACCATCCTGGTGGGCGGCGACATGCGCCCGTCCTCCCCGGAATTCAGCAAGGCCTTCGCCAACGGCGCAGCCACCCGCGGCGCCAACGTTGAGCTGCTGGACCTGATTTCCACGGACGAACTGTACTTCGCCTGCGGTTACCTGAACCGTGCCGGCGCCACCTTCACCGCCAGCCACAACCCGGCCGGCTACAACGGCATCAAGATGTCCAAGGCCGGAGCCGTTCCCATTTCTTCCGAATCCGGCCTTAAGGACATCCAGGCCCTCGCCGAGCAGTACCTCAACACCGGCACCATCCCGGCCGCGGCGAAGCGCGGCCTCATCGGTGTCCGCGACGTCCTCAAGGACTATTCCGAATACCTCCGCAAGCTCGTGGACCTGTCCGGTTCCCGGCCGCTGAAGGTTGTTGTGGACGCCGGCAACGGCATGGCAGGCCTCACCACCCCTGCAGTGCTGGGCGACACCCTGCTCCCCAAGCTGCCCCTGGACATCGTCCCCCTGTACTTCGAGCTGGACGGTTCCTTCCCCAACCACCCTGCGAACCCGCTGGAACCGGAGAACCTCCGCGACCTGCAGGCGGCAGTGGTGGAACACGGTGCGGACATCGGCCTGGCGTTCGACGGCGACGCCGACCGCTGCTTCGTGGTGGACGAGAAGGGCGAGCCCGTGTCGCCGTCGGCCATTACCGGCATGGTGGCGCGCCGCGAGATTGCCCGCGCCAAGGCCCTGGGCGAGGCAACCCCCACGATCATCCACAACCTCCTCACTTCGCGCGCCGTGTCAGAGCTCGTGGAGCACGACGGCGGCCGGGCAGTCCGCACGCGCGTGGGCCACTCCTTCATCAAGGCGGTCATGGCGGAGGAAGGCGCGGTCTTCGGCGGGGAGCACTCAGCCCACTTCTACTTCCGTGACTTCTGGAACGCGGACACGGGCATGCTGGCGGCCATGCACGTCCTGGCAGCCCTGGGCGAACAGGACGGCCCCCTCTCGGAACTGGGCCGAGAGTACGAGCCGTACGTCAGCTCGGGCGAGATCAACTCCGAGGTCGACGACAAGCCCGCCGCCGTCGAGCGCGTACGCGCGGCCTTCGCGGACGAGGACATCACCATCGACACCCTGGACGGCAGCACGTTCACGGCCAATGACGGCAGCTACTGGTTCAACCTGCGTCCGTCCAACACCGAACCTTTCCTCCGGCTCAACGCCGAGGCGACCGACCGCGCCACCATGGAACGGGTCCGGGACCGGGTCCTGTCGATTGTCCGGGCGTAGGCAAGCGTGACACAGACCCCGGAGCCGGGCTCCGAAGAACAGGGCTCCTGGCGCGGCTCGGTGCCGGAAGCCACCGCCACGGATCTGGAGAACCTCCTGGGCACGGGCGTCAGTGCCGCCCAGGAGCAACTCCACCGCAGCGGCGGCTTCCTGCCCTTCGCCCTGACCGTCCAGAACGACGGCGAGGTGCGGCTGGTGGCCGTCTCGCCGGCAGATGCCGCGGAAGGTTCGGACGGCGACTTTGATGCCGACGCCATGATCAGCGACCTCACAGCCCTGCTGCGGCAGAACCGGGAGGACTTCCGGGCTGCCGCCGTGGTCTGCGACATCCTGCTGGTGGAGGAGGACTCGGACGCCATCCACGTGGCGGCGGAGCACCGCGACGGCTCTGTCTTTGCTGCCGTGCTGCCTTACTCGGCGAACGCGGGTACCCAGACATGGGAATTTGGGGAGCTGGCGGCCGACGCCAGCGAGCCCGCGATCTGGGTGGACTAGACCGGCCGCGCCGCCATGAAGATCAACGCCTTCGCCGACGTCAGCCTGCGCGCCCTCATGGTGCTTGCGGCAGCTCCCCCGGGCGTCCTGCTGACCACGCAGAACATCGCCGACTCCGTAGGGACGCCCTACAACCACGTCAGCAAAGCCATGGCGAAGCTGCGCACCCTCGGATATCTCGAGGTGGTCCGCGGCCGGACCGGCGGCTCCCGCCTTAGCCACGCCGGCCGCAATGCCACCGTGGGGCAGGTCCTGCGGCAGCTCGATACCCGGACCGACGCGGCAGACTGCGTGGCTCCCGGCGGGAACTGCCCCCTGATCAATGAATGCCGGCTCCGCTCCGCGCTGTCCAGGGCACGCGAGGCGTTCTACCACGAACTCGATTCCGTCAACATTGCGGACCTCCCCGTGTCCGGCCAAATGGCCCCGGTCTTCAGCATGATCGGTCTCCGCCCGGGGCTCTGATACCCGGGCCAGGCCCGTATTACCGGGCGATTTGCTTCCATCTTCTACAACATGTAGAAATTGGGTATGAAAACCAGCATTTTGAATGCAGGTATTCGCAAAGGCCGGACGAAGGCCCCGGTCACTACCTCAGGAGTTCCCATGCTCTCGGAAAAATCCCGCCCCGTCATTGAAGCAACGCTGCCCCTCGTCGGATCCCGGATCGGCGCTATCACCCCCAATTTCTACGCCCGCCTGTTCGCCGCCCACCCCGAACTCCTGGACGGCCTGTTCAGCCGCTCCAACCAGCGCTCCGGCAACCAGCAGCAGGCGCTGGCAGGCAGTATCGCGGCCTTCGCCACCCACTTGGTCAACAACCCGGGCACCCTTCCCGAGACCGTCCTCTCCCGCATTGCCCACCGGCACGCTTCCCTGGGCATCACCGAACCGCAGTACCAGGTGGTCTACGAGCACCTCTTCGCCGCGATCGCCGAGGACCTGGCGGAGGTCATCACCCCGGAAATCGCGGAAGCCTGGACCGAGGTGTACTGGCTGATGGCCGACGCCCTGATCAAGCTCGAAAAGGGCCTCTACGCCGCCCAGGCCAATGACCGGATGTGGATGCCGTGGCGGGTGGCGGCCAAGACCCCCGCCGGCGCAGGCTCCATGACCTTGACCCTCGAACCGGCCGACGACACCCCCGTCACCCCGGCCCTTCCCGGCCAGTACATCAGCGTCAAGGTGACCCTGCCGGAAGGCCTTCGCCAGGTGCGCCAGTACTCGCTCTCCGGCGAGGCCGGCACCAGCCGAAGCTTCACCACCAAGCTTGACGACGGCGGCGAGGTCTCCCCCGTGCTCCACAACAACGTGCAGGTTGGCGACGTCCTGGAGATCTCCAACCCCTACGGCGAGATCACCCTCAAGGAGGGCGACGGGCCGGTGGTGCTGGCGTCCGCGGGCATCGGCTGCACCCCCACCGCTTCCATCCTTCGGTCCCTGGCAGAGGCCGGGTCCGAACGGCAGGTGCTGGTGCTCCACGCGGAAAGCACCTTGGACAGCTGGGCGCTGCGCAGCCAGATGACGGACGACGTCGAGCGCCTGGACGGCGCCGAGCTTCAGCTGTGGCTCGAAGAGCCCGTGGACGGAGCCAGGGAAGGTTTCATGTCCCTGCGTGAGGTGGATCTGCCGGCGGATGCGTCCCTGTACCTGTGCGGCCCGCTGCCGTTCATGAAGAACATCCGCAACGAAGCCATCAACGCCGGCATCCCGGCCACCCGGATCCACTACGAAGTGTTCGGCCCCGACATCTGGCTCGCCAGCTGAATCGATTGCTCCGTACCTGTCGTTTTGGAGTTCCATAACGACAGGTGCGGAGCAATCGATGGCGGGCCGGTGGGGGAACGACGGCGGCGCCGCACCTTTTTCCCAAAAGGTGCGGCGCCGCCGTCGTTATGCCTGCTTGATGCGGGCTTGTCAGCTGTGATCAGCCATGCGCTCCTTCAGGGCTTCCAGCTCGGCACGCAGCGCGTCCGGGAGTGAATCGCCGAACTGTGCGTACCAGTCCTCGATGGACGCCAGCTCGGCGTCCCATTCCTCCCGGTCCACGCGGACAGCCTCCTCCACGTGTGCGTGGGTAAGGTCCAGGCCCGTGAGGTCCAGCGAGTCACCGGTGGGAACGTAGCCGATGGGCGTCTCCACGGCAGCGGCCTTACCCTCGATACGCTCGATGGCCCACTTCAGGACCCGGGCGTTGTCCCCGAAGCCCGGCCAGGCGAAGCCGCCGTCGGCGGTGCGGCGGAACCAGTTCACCAGGAAGATGTGCGGCAGCCGCTCCGGGTTGGCCTTCCCGGAAACACTGATCCAGTGCTTGAGGTAGTCGCCGGCGTCGTAGCCGATGAACGGGAGCATGGCCATGGGGTCGCGGCGGAGCCTGCCCACCTGGCCGGCTGCGGCGGCCGTGGTCTCCGAGGAGAGCGTGGAGCCCATGAAGATGCCGTTTGTCCAGCTGCGGGCCTGGGTCACCAGGGGAACCGTGGTCTTGCGGCGGCCGCCGAAGAGGATGGCGGAAAGCTCCACGCCTTCGGGGCTGTAGTATTCCTCGGCCAGCATGTCGATCTGGGAGATGGGCGTGCAGAACCGGGAGTTCGGGTGGGCGGCAGGCTTGTCCGAATCCGGAGTCCAGGAGTTGCCCTCCCAGTCGGTGAGATGGGCCGGAACGTCGTCCGTCATGCCCTCCCACCACACGCCCCCGTCGTCCGTGAGGGCCACGTTGGTGAAGATGCTGTGGCCCTTGGCGATGGCGCGCATGGCGTTGGGGTTGGTGCCCCAGCCGGTGCCCGGAGCGACACCGAACAGGCCGGCCTCCGGGTTGGTGGCGCGCAGTTCGCCTTCCTTGCCGATCCGCATCCAGGTGATGTCATCGCCGAGGGTCTCGACTTCCCAGCCTTCAATGGTGGGATCCAGGAGGGCCAGGTTGGTCTTGCCGCAGGCCGACGGGAAGGCCGCCGACAGGTAGTACGACTTCTTCTCCGGCGAGGTGAGCTTGAGGATGAGCATGTGCTCAGCCAGCCATCCTTCGTCGCGGGCCATCACGGAGGCGATGCGGAGGGCGTAGCACTTCTTGCCCAGGAGGGCGTTGCCGCCGTAGCCCGAGCCGAAGGACCAGATGGACCGTTCCTCGGGGAAGTGGACAATCCACTTGTCCGGGTTGCAGGGCCATGCGACGTCGGCCTGGCCGGGTTCCAGCGGGGCCCCCAGCGAGTGCAGGGCAGGGACGAAGAACGCGTTGGTCTCGGTGATCTTGTCCAGCACCGCGGTTCCGATGTTAGCCATGATCCGCATGGAGGCAACAACGTAGGCGCTGTCCGTGATCTCGACGCCGAACTTGGGGTCCTCAGCGTCAAGGTGGCCCATGACGAAGGGGATGACGTACATGGTGCGGCCGCGCATGGAGCCGGCGAACAGCCCGCGCAGCTTTTCCTTCATCTCGGCGGGAGCCATCCAGTTGTTGGTGAACCCGGCGTCACGCTTGTTTTCCGAGCAGATGAACGTCTGCTCCTCAACGCGGGCTACGTCTGCGGGGTCGGAGAAGGCAGCGAAGGAATTCGGAAACAGTTCCTGGTTCAGCCGCGTCAGGGTGCCGGCTGCCACCAGTTCATCGGTCAGCCGGGTGTTTTCCTCTTCGGACCCGTCCACCCAGTAGATGCGGTCCGGCTGCGTTAGCTCTGCAACCTCTTCGACCCACGCCAGCAGACCGGCATGTGTGGTGGGTGCTTTCTCAAGCAGCGGCTTCTGCGCCAGATCGCCCATTTCGGTTCCCTTCCTCGGGTTCATCGGTGTGTCCTAAATGCTATGGTCCGGACCACTGGGGTTTTTGGGACGTATGCTGACGATTTGAGGCCACAGAAATGGAATTCCGCGGGAAATCAAGGAACTTCAAGCTGAAATTCTACGACAAAGTGACGAAGGTCACCTATACCGGTCTAGTAGCCGAGATTACACGCCCCTCGATTTGGCATCCCAGCCAACCCTCGCGTAAAGTAATTCGAGGTTCAGGGAGAGCGGTTCTTCTCCAGGAACACGGAATGCGCCCATAGCTCAGCTGGATAGAGCGTCTGTCTACGGAACAGAAGGTCAGGGGTTCGAATCCCTTTGGGCGCACCAACAAGGTCCGCACCGGTTCGCCGGTGCGGACCTTTTGCGTTAACCCACGTCCGCATTCTCCCGGGCGTAGGCTGTCCCCATGATGCCCGAGCCTGTGAAGCAGGAATTTGACGTTGTGGTGATCGGCGCAGGCGCCGTGGGGGAAAACGTTGCGGACCGCGCCGTCCAGGGCGGCCTCTCCGTGGTGCTGGTGGAGGCGGAGCTGGTGGGCGGCGAGTGCTCCTACTGGGCATGCATGCCGTCAAAGGCCCTGCTTCGGCCCGGAACGGCGCTGCACTCTGCGCAGACGACGCCGGGCGCCAAGGAGGCCGTCACGCGGACCCTGGATGCTGCAGCAGTGCTCAAGCGCAGGGACCATTTCACGTCCAACTGGCAGGATGACAGCCAGGTTGCCTGGGTCAAAGACTCCGGCATCGACCTCATCAGGGGCCATGCCTGGCTTACGGCTCCCAAGGCGGTCCAGGTTGCGGGGCTGGACGGCACCTCCCACCTGCTGCAGGCGCGACACGCGGTGGTGCTGGCCACAGGGTCAATGCCGAACATGCCCCCGATCGAAGGGCTTGAGGACGTGCAGGTCTGGGGAACCCGGGACGCCACCTCGGCCAGCGAAATTCCGGAGCGGCTGGCTGTCCTGGGCGGGGGTGTTGCCGGGACGGAGCTGGCCCAGGCGTTCGCCCGCCTCGGATCCGCCGTGACGCTCGTGGCGCGCAGCAGGCTGCTGGGGAACTATCCGGAGGAGGCAGCCAGCCTGGTTGCCGCGGGCCTACGCGCGGACGGCGTGGACATCCGGCTCAATACCGTGACGGAGGGCATCACTGCGAACGACGACGGCACCTTCAGTTTGCAGTTGGCCGGCGGGTCAACGGTCATCGCTGACAAGGTCCTCGTCTCCACGGGCAGGCACCCCGCCCTCGAGGGCCTGGGGCTGGAAAGCGTCGGCATCGAGCCGGACAGCCACGGCCGCCTGACCCTCAGTACGGATAGTTCCGGCCTGGTGGAGGGCATCCCGGGCGACGACCCGTGGCTGTATGCGGTGGGTGACGCGGCGGGCAAGAACCTGCTGACGCACCAGGGAAAGTACGAGGCGCGGGCGACGGGCGACGCCATCACGGCCCGGGCCAAGGGCGAACTGACCGGGCGGCCGGCGGACTGGAGCCGCTATTCCCAGACCGCCAACCAGCATGCCGTACCCAACGTCGTCTTTACCGATCCTGAGGTTGCCACCGTAGGCCGCACGCTGGAAGTTGCCCGCGAGGACGGCTACAACGCCTCTTCGGTGGAACTCCCCATCCAGGTGGCCGGGTCTTCACTGCATTCGGAGAACTATGAGGGGTGGGCGCAGCTGGTGGTCGACGAGGACCGGAAGGTACTGCTGGGCGCCACGTTCGCCGGCCCGGACGTCGCCGAGCTCCTGCACGCCGCAACGGTCGCCGTCGTGGGCGAGGTCCTGCTTGACCGGCTGTGGCATGCGGTCCCCTCCTACCCCACGATCAGTGAGGTTTGGCTGCGGCTCCTGGAGAAATACGGCCTGTAGGGCGTCGAACCAGCCGCTAGTTGAACTGACCGGTCAGTTTAATTAGGCTGGAGCTGGACGCATTCTGCGAAAGGCCAATCTTGCTCTCAGCTCAGCTGCTCTCGGTCAGGGGGCGCAGGGACCCCCTGCTTCCGGCCACTTCCCTCCACGTTAACCGCGGTGAACTCCTGCTGGCCACCGGCGGACGGCAGGACCGCCGCACGGCCCTTGCGCTGGTCCTCAGCGGCAGGATGAAGGCAACCGGAGGCCGCATCACCTGGGACGGCAGCGAGCGGGTCAAGCCGCGCCGGCTGGCGAGCGCCCTGGTGGACTCCCCGGGCGTCAACGAGCCGGAGCAGCACCTCAGCGTCCGGGACCTTGTCACGGAGGACCTGGCCCTGGTCCCGCGCCGCTACCGGGGCGCCCTGCTCAGCAGTCCGTGGCTGAAGGTGAACAGCTTCGAGGACATCGCCGGCCTTTGGACCGAGCAACTGGATCCGGGCCGGCGGCTCGAGCTCCTGACCGCGCTTGCGCTGGCCAATCCGCGCACGGACCTGCTGGTGGTCGATTCCCCCGACCGGCACGGTGACTCCGAGTGGCTGCCGCGGCTCCAGCGGATGGCGTTCGACGGCGGACGGCCGCTCGCCGTCGTCGCCACTGTTGGCGCCCTCCCGCCGTCGTGGAACGGACCCAGCGTTGCCATCGGCAACGCCGCCACGGGGGATGCCGCGGAAACTGCTGAACTCGAAACAGAGGTTGCCAAATGACGATACTGCGGCTGGCCCGCTCCGAACTCAAGAGGATGACCGGCGGGCTGCTGCCGAAGCTGACCATCCTCGCGCTGACCATGGTCCCCCTGCTGTACGGCGCCGTCTATCTTTACGCAAACTGGGATCCCTATGGCAACCTCGACCACGTCGACGCAGCCCTTGTTGTTGAGGACGCCGGAGCCCCGGCCAGCGACGGAACGCGGCTTGACGCGGGGGCGAAGGTGGCGGACAGCCTGGTGGACGGCAACGTGTTCCACTGGATACCCGTAGCCACCACGGAAGAGGCGGACCAGGGTGTCAGCAACGGCGAATACGCGTTCGCCCTGAAAATTCCCCGGGACTTTTCGGCCAACCTGGTGTCCCCCGGCAGTTTCGATTCCGCCAGCCAGGCAATGCTGAACGTCACCACCAACGATGCCAACAACTACCTCCTGAGCACCATCGTGGATAAAATCACCACTGCCGTCCACAGCACCGTTGCCACGGAGGTGGGCGAGGAAACGGCCAACCAGCTGCTGACGGGTTTTGGCACCATCCACACACAGATGGTCAAGGCGGCAGACGGCGCGGGCCAGGTGGCGGACGGCGTGGCGCAGCTCCGCGACGGAGCCGCCGCCCTCCATGAGGGCACCTCCGAGCTGAGCAACGGCGCCGGCGGGCTTTATGCCGGACAGGCCAAGCTGCGCGACGGCGCCAACGAGCTGACCGACGGCGCAGGCCAGCTCAGCAGCGGACTCTCCACGCTCAAGGACAAGACGTCCACGCTGCCCACCGATTCCCGTACCCTCGCCGCCGGTGCAGCCCAGGTGGCAGCCGGAAACGCGCAGCTGAACGCCAAGGTGCAGAACGTTGCAGCCCAGCTGGAAGCCGCAGACCAGGGGCTCCGGACACGGTTGCTGGAATCAAACAGCAGGCTTATCGCGGCAGGCGTCCTTACGCAGGAGCAGGCCGACAGCATCCTGGCCGACTTCGACGCCACAGCCGGCTCGAGCCCAATGGCTGCAGCCAAAACGGGAATCCAGGCAGATGCCGCCCAGATCCAGCAACTGGCGGACGGGGCACAGTCTGTCAGTGCCGGCGCGGCGCAGCTCGCCGCTGGCACGCCGGCACTGAGGGACGCCGTGTCGCAGGCTTCGTCCGGCGCCGACCAGCTGCACACCGGGGCTGCCGCACTGGCCACCGGAGAACAGGCCGCGCTCGACGCGGCCGGCCGTCTTGCTGACGGAGCAAGCAGTGTGGATGCCGGGGCGGCCCAGCTGATGAATGGTGCCGGGACGGCAGCGGGCGGGTCACGCACGCTGGCGGACGAAATCGGCAAAGGCGCCGGGCAGGTGCCCAACCCCGATGACGCCCAGAAGAGCAACATCTCCCGCGTCATGGCAGACCCTGTGGCGGTCAGCAACGTCTCACAGGCCAAGGCCGAGTCCTACGGGGCCGGGCTGGCACCGTTCTTTCTCGCCCTCGCGCTGTGGATCGGCATCTTCATGCTGGTCCAGGCAATGCGTCCCATCACCCAGCGGGCGCTGGCGTCCAATGCGGCGTCCTGGAAGATCGCACTGGGCGGCTGGCTCCCGTTCCTGGCGGTCTCGGCGGTGCAGGCAACCCTCCTTACCCTGGTCGTGAATCTTGCCCTGGGGCTCAATCCCGCCCACCCTGTCCTGATGTGGTTCTTTATGCTGGCCGCAGCAATGGCGTTCAGTGCCCTCATCCAAGGCGTTGTGGCGCTGCTCGGCTCTCCGGGGAAACTCGTGGTGCTCATCCTGCTGGTCCTGCAGCTGGTGTCCTCCGGCGGGACCTTCCCGTGGCAAACCACTCCGCAGCCGCTCCACGTGGTGCATGAGGTCCTGCCCATGGGCTATGTAGTGGCCGGGATGCGGCACCTGGTCTATGGCGGGGACCTGACCATGATCGCACCCACGGTCCTGGGCCTGGTGGGCTATACCGCCCTGGGCGCGGCCATGTCCACGGTTGCGGTGCGCCGGAATAAGTACTGGACCCTGAAGACGCTGAAACCTGAGATTGCGGTATGAGCACGGAACCACCGGGAGCGGCGAAGAGCCTGCGCACCGCCCGGACTACCGCTACGCGCCAGAAACTCTTCGAGGCGTCCATGGAACTCATCGGCGAGCGGGGTGCGGCCGGCGTCACGGTTGATGAGATCGCCGCTGCGGCAGGCGTCTCCAAGGGAACCGTCTACTACAACTTCGGCAGCAAGTCGGAGCTCATCGCGCAGCTGCTGCGGCATGGGGTGGACATCCTGAAGGCCCGCCTCCTGGGAGCACCGGAACAGGGAGCAGGCCAGCCCGGGGGCCGAGCCGGGGCTGGCGGCTCCCGGGCAAGCGACCCGCTGCTGGCCATGGAGGCAATGATCGGACAGGCCCTGGACTTCATGGCGGACTACCCGTCCTTCGCGCGCCTCTGGGTCAGCGAAAACTGGCGTACGCCCAGCGAGTGGCAGGGCACCTTCGCCGTCCTTCGCGGCGAGCTGCTCGGCGTGATCGGGGGGGCAGTGGAGAAGGTGGCGCAGGCATACCCGGTGGACCCGTCGGTTTCCCGGGGCAGCCTGGAAACCGCCATTTTCGGGGCCTGCTTCGTGGTGGGACTGGACCGCCAGACATACCACCCCGAGCGGACGCGTGACCAAAGCGTTGCAGCAATCATGGCCATCATGCGCGGCTACGTGCTGAAGCAACCCTCAGCTCAGGGATGATTGGACCCATGGGGAAGAGCGGAAAGTTCGCGGTTATTTCCGGTGTTGTTGCGGCCGGCCTGCTGGTGCTGACCGGGATGACGCTCGCCGAGCCGGTGTTCATTGCGTTCCTCGGTGTCCTGGCGCTGGCGTGCCTGGCCTGCATCACGGAGATCCTGAACCGGGGGCGGCGCCTTGCCCTGCTCGTAGCATGCGCGGGCACCAGCCTCACCATCGGCTTTTCCCTCGCCTTCGTCAGCACGTGGGAACTGGCTTTCGCCGGCCAGTCATCGTTCGTCGGAACGCCGTTGCCCACTGACGACCCCGACAACTACTTTTTCGGCGCTGCCACTGCAGCCGTGGTTACCCTGCTCGTGCTGTTCGTCGGTGCGGCCTGGCCCCGCGGGCGCCGGCTGCACGCGCTGTCGCGGAAAGGCACGGCTGGACGGAGTACGGCTGGACGGGGCCCCGGCAGAAAGGGCACGGCAACAAAGGGCACGGCCGGCAGGAACACAACAAGCAGGGGCACGGCCGGCAGGGACGCTTCCGTGAAGGGACGGACGGCGGCGGGCAGGCCGGCCGCCAAGGGAACAGCCCAGCGCAAACCGGCCCAGCAGGCAGGGGGCCTCCGCGCGCCCGCGCGGGTGCCTTCAAGCGCAGCCAACCGGCCGTCGTCGTCCGCTTCCCCTGCCAGGACGCCGCCGAAAACGGGGGCCAAAACCACGCCGCGCCGGTGACTCCTGCCGGCCCGGCAGGATGGGCGCCAGGCTAGTGGGCCCGGGGAACCTTGAACTTGGTGATGCGGGCGTCCTGTCCGTCCAGTTCGGCCCAGGATTTCTCCGTCTCCAGGACGGTGAGGGCGTTGGTGGGGTACCGGGTGGCAGCGTCCATGTAGGCATGGTGGTCGGAATCCCGCGAGGCGAGGTGCATTGCCAGGTCCTGGACCCCCGGCAGGTGTGAAATCACCATCAATGTGGTCACGGTGTCCGGAACGTGGTTGATGACCGTCAGCATCCGAAGTGCTGAGGCAGCGTACAGCCCGTCCTCAAGCTTGGGGGTAGGCGCTTTGTCCCCCAGCTCCGAGCACACCCAGGTGCAGGTCTGCCTGGTCCGCAGGGCACTGGAGCAGAGGATGAAGTCCGGGACGATGTTGTGCTTGAGCAACCAGCGGCCGGCCAGGGGCGCCTCCCGGTGGCCGCGCTCCTCCAGCGGACGCTCGTGGTCGGCCACCCCGCCCGGCCAGTCGGCCTTGGCATGGCGCATGATCACAAGCCGTCGAAGATGGTGCCCACTCATGGCCCTAGCCTATAGCCCGCCGCCCAAGCCAGGCACGGAGGGCACATACGCAGAGAGCGCGCCCTTGAGGTTAGTGCTAGATCGAGTATTCAGGAGCGGCCCAGACAACCACTTCGGGGTGTTCGTAGAACCGGTATCCCTGGCCGCGGACGGTGCGCACGGTGTTGGCGAGGCGGCCCAGCTTGGAGCGCAGCCGGCGGATGTGGACGTCGATGGTGCGCTCGTTGGGGACCTCTTCGGCGTTGCGCCAGAGGCCTTCCAGGAGCTCATCGCGGCCCACGGTGCGGGTTCCGTTCTCCACAAGGTAGTTCAGGAGCTCGAACTCCTTGAACGTCAGGTTGAGGGACTCGCCGTCCAGGTGGACTTCGCGGCGGGCGAGGTCGATCAGGACACCGGACGGGCGCGGCTCCTGGGCCTGCGCGGGACGCGCGGCGTCAGTGCGCGGGCGGGTGTTGACGGTGGGGTCACCGAACGTGGAACGGACGACGTCGAGCGCGGAACCGGGAGTGCCTGCGGGGGCCACGGCGACGGCTGCGTAGCTTTCGGCCCCGGACACCAGGGACTGGGCGTAGGCGCGGATTTCCTGGGCCAGCTTGGCGATGGAGGTCCCGGCGGCCGCCGCGGTTTCCTCGTCGATGCCCATGTAGAGCACGAATCCGCGGGCGACGTTGTCATTGGCGACAGGCCGGACAGCAGCCGGACCGGCGACTACGGGAGTGGGGGCCGTCATCGGTGCCGCGTCGGCAGGCTGGACGGCACGGAGCTGCCCGTAGGAATTGGGGTTATAGCCCTGGGGCGCGTAGCCCTGGGCGGGAAAGTTGCTTCCGGAAGCAGAGGGAGCAAGGGCAGGGCGGGGGCCGAAGCCGGGGCGGAGGCCGGTCTGCTGGCCCGCCTTGGCGGCGTTACGGACAGAGATGTGGACGTATCCGGATGCAACTGACATAAGTGCTTACCTCAATGTGAATGGCCGTCATCACGGCCCGAATGCTGGGTTTCCCCGCAATGCGAACTGGGGAGGGGCGCCCGACGCTGGGCTGGGGGCGAATGCCTAAGAACTTCGGAGGGTGGGAAGGTCAGGCGTGCATTCGAAACAGCGCATGTCGGCAGCAGCGGATGTGCTGGGCCAATATTCTGCGTATGCAGGTGCTGTTGAGTTCTTGTTCACATTGGAAGTGTGCAGCGTAACAATGCCAACTTGCAAGTAACAATGGACGCGATCGTCCGCATAATGAGACGAACTGGGCTAATGTGCTGCAAATCACGATTCTGGCGGAGCCATAAAAATAACGCTTGTTATCCCTTGGAGGCGTCCGATTCCGCCCCTAGGCAGAATTTTGTTCGACAGCATGGTGCTTCCCGTCGAAAATATTCAAGACTGGGACTGATAGGGAAATCCCACTCACCGCCTTGCTGGCGTGTCCAGCCGCCCGCGTTTTCGGACAAGAAATTTTCCCGGAAAACTGCCGCGCGACGGCAATCCCGCAGCAGCGGCCACGCAGGAGCGGCCGCATTTCCGGCATCCAGCTCGCTAGGCTGGGATTCACAGCTTGGTCACAGGAACGCCATAGCCGGGCTTAAACCAATAATCGGAAAGTTGTCCCATGGCCACGTCGCACTCCATGACAAACAACCTCCCCAAACTCACCCATCCGGACGGCTCCCCCATCAGGGCCCTCGTCGTGGATGACGAACCCAGCCTCTCTGAACTCATGAGCATGGGGCTGCGCATGGCGGGCTGGTCCGTGGCAGTAGCTGCCGACGGCCCGGAAGCGGTGAAGCTGGCCAAGGACTTCCGCCCCGACGTCCTGATCCTCGACGTCATGATTCCAGGGTTCGACGGCGTCGAGGTCCTGAACAGGATCCGCGCTTTCGCACCCGAGGTTCCCGCGCTTTTCCTGACCGCCAAAGACGCGGTCCAGGACAGGATCGTGGGCCTCGCTGCCGGCGGCGACGACTATGTGACCAAACCCTTCAGCATGGAGGAAGTCCTGCTGCGGCTGCACCGGCTGGTCCAGCGCTCCGGAGTTGCCGCCATGGACACTGCGGAACTGGTAGTGGGAGACCTTGTGCTCAACGTCGACACCCGGGAGGTGACCCGCGCGGGCGAGGAGCTCCAGCTGACGGCCACCCAGTTCGAGCTGCTGCGTTACCTCATGGAGAACCCAAAGCGCGTCATCAGCAAGGCCCAGATCCTGGACCGGGTGTGGAACTACGACTTCGGCGGGCAGGCAAACATCGTGGAACTCTACATCTCCTACCTGCGCAAGAAAGTGGACGCCGTGCACCCGCCCATGATCCACACCGTGCGGGGCGCCGGGTACGTCATCAAGCCGGCGGAGTAGGCGCGCCATGACCTCCGTGCACACCGCGGAGCCGCAGCCCCGGAGCTGGCTCAAACCCGCCACCTGGCACTTGCGCACACGCCTTATCCTGCTGGCCATGGCGCTGTTGATCGCCATCTGCGGTGCGGTGGGCGTAGCCAGCTACGCCTCGATGGACTCCTTCCTCACCCGCCAGCTGGACGAGCAGCTGAGCCAGGCCGCAACCCGCTCCAACGATCCCGGCCGGCTTCCCTCCGGCGGCTTCAACGGCAGGGACCCCCTGGATTCCCGCGGACAAAGCGTGGGAACACTGAACGCCCGCATCCTCAACGGCCAGGTCAACAGCGCCGGCTTCCTGGCCCCGGACACTACGCGCTCTGCGCTGTCCTCCGAGGACAAGCAGGTCCTGCTCGCACTGGCCACCGATGCCCGGCCCGTTGACCGCACGCTCTCAAACGGCGACTACCGGCTGATTGCGGTCAAGACCAGTTTCGGCGACGTCCTGGTCACAGGGCTCCCCCTGGCCGCCAAGGAGAGCACGCTGACGTCCCTGGTGTGGACCTTCGTGTTCGTCTCGCTGGGCGGGTTGCTCCTGATCGGGCTGGTGGGCACGGTCCTGATCCGCCGCACCATGAAGCCCCTTGAACAGCTCTCCGAGGTGGCCACCCGGGTTTCGCAGCTGCCCCTGGACGCCGGCGAGGTGGCACTTGCCGTTCGCGTCCCGCCGTCGAACTCCAACCCTGGAACTGAGGTGGGCAGCGTGGGGCACGCGCTGAACCTCATGCTGGACAACGTTGCGAATGCGCTGCAGGCGCGGCAGAAGAGCGAGACCAAGGTCCGGCAGTTCGTGGCTGACGCCTCCCATGAGCTGCGCACGCCGCTGACCGCCATCCGCGGCTACACCGAACTGATGAGAATGACGGAAAACTTCACTCCGGACGGGGAGAAGTCGCTGGCACGGGTGCAAAGCCAGTCGGAACGGATGACCGCTTTGGTGGAGGATCTCCTGCTGCTCGCGCGGCTCGACGAGGGTCAGCCGCTGAAGCTTGCCGAGGTGGACCTGACCCAGCTGGTGGTGGAAGGCGTCAGCGATGAGAAGGTCATGGCGCCAGGGCACACCTGGCGGCTGGAGCTCCCCGACGAACCGGTGGTGGTGAACGGGGATCCGTCCCAGCTGCGGCAGGTGCTGATGAACCTGCTCTCCAACGCCCGCAAGCACACCCCTCCGGGAACCACGGTGGTAACGGGGGTGGAGAAAACGCCGGAGGGCGCCGCAGTGGTGACCGTAACGGACGACGGCGGCGGCATTCCGCCGGAGTTCGTGGACCGGGTCTTCGCCCGGTTTGCCCGCGCAGACGCGGCACGTGCGGGGACCAGCGCGCCCGGCGCGTCCGCCGCTGAAGGAACCAGCGGTTTGGGGTTGTCCATCGTCGAGTCCATTGTTGAGGCCCACGGCGGACGGGTAACGGTGACGTCGCAACCCGGCCGCACGCAGTTCGCCCTGCAGCTACCCCTCATGCCGGGAATGGCACAAGGCGGCGCGCCGTCATCGTGACCTCCGTTACCAAAATGTGACTTATGCGCCGAACTCCTGTACCGTCGAATGGGTGCGGTCCCCGTTCGGGCCGCATATCCCGGGTTGACGCCAAGCTCTGCCACTTCCCGGATTCCTCTTGAACAACGGCAGAGGCGGGGGACCCACCGTCCCGGGCACTGACTGCCCTTGGGGTTAAGCCTGCACGTGTTTCTTCCGTGCGGCCGGATGCCCTCATCCGAACCCGACAGCTAACTCCGCAGGTGTGAGAGGCGATCTATTATGTCCAAGTTCCTTGTAAAACCACGCCCGAATTCAGGCACGGATGCACGCTCCACGCGTGCAGCAGGCAAATTCCCCTCCGTCGGCCGGCGCGCCGGACTGCTGGCAGCATCCTGCGCCCTCCTTGTTGGAGTTGGCGCTGCGGGCCAGGCCACCGACACGGGTGCCCGCGTGGCAGCCACCGGGGCGCAGGCTTCGGAGTCCCATTCCAAGCTGAGCATGGAGCAGAGCGAAATCCGGGCCAACCCTGCGCCTGAGCCCGCAGCCGAGCAGATCAACGTTGTCCCGCAGGCAGCCGAACCTGCTCCCGTTGCCGAGCCCGCACCGGCTCCTGCGCCGGAACCCGCTCCGGCCCCGGCACCCGAGCCCGCACCCGTCGTCGCAGTTAATGATCCCGCAGGCGCCCAGGCGTACGCCGCAGGCCAGCTGGCTTCCTATGGCTGGGCTCCGGACCAGATGCAGTGCCTGCAGACCCTCTGGACCAAGGAATCGGACTGGACCACCACGGCCACCAACCCGAGCAGCGGCGCCTACGGCATCGTCCAGTCCCTGCCGGCTGAGAAGATGGCCAGCGCCGGAGCCGACTACCTCACCAACTACCGCACGCAGATTAACTGGGGCCTGAACTACATCCAGGAGCGCTACCAGTCGCCGTGTGGTGCACTGAACTTCCACTTGTCGAACAACTGGTACTAGGCGGGATGCAGTAACCTACTTCTGCTGCTCCCCCGCGTCCCGGCCGGGGATGAACTGGACGGCCCACCGGTTCCCGTCCGGATCCGCGAAGTACACAAAATGGCCCCAGTCCTGCACGTCCACTTCGCTCACGTCCACCCCGTTGCCCTTCAGGTGCTCGTAGGCAGCCTGGATGTCGCTGACCACGAGCTGGAGGTTCGAGCCGGTACCCGGAGGCGCGTCCGTGAGCCCTTCCCCGATGCAGATGGAGCAGGCCGAGCCGGGAGGAGTCAGCTGGACAAAGCGGATGGAGTCCGTGGGCCGCTGATCGAAATCGGCATTGAACCCCACCTTGTTGACGTAGAAATCCTTGGCCCGGTCCACGTCGGACACAGGGACAAACACCAGTTCCAGTTTCCAGTCCATCCGCACAGGCTAGCCCTGCGGCCGGGAACAGGAAAGGCCTGGCTTTAGCCTGCGATGCCGTACAGCCGGTCGCCTGCGTCGCCGAGGCCGGGAACGATGTAGGACTTCTCGTTGAGCCTTTCGTCGATGGAGGCCAGCACGATGGTGACGTTGGCGCCGGAGAGTTCTTCCTCCAGCTTCGCCAGTCCTTCCGGAGCAGCAAGCAGGCAGATGCAGGTGACATCAGAGGCGCCGCGCTTGAACAGGAACTTGATGGCTTCGCGCAGCGTCCCGCCGGTGGCCAGCATGGGGTCCAGGACGAAGATCTGCCGGTCGGTAAGGTCCTCAGGCAGGCGCTCGGCGTACGTGATGATGTCCAGGGTTTCCTCGTCACGGGCCATGCCGAGGAAGCCCACTTCAGCTGTGGGGACGAGCTTGGTCATGCCCTCGAGCATTCCAAGGCCCGCGCGCAGGATGGGCACCACCAGCGGGGTGGGCTTGGTGAACGCCGTGCCCACGGTGGTGCTGACGGGCGTTTCGATGGTGACGGGCTCGGTGCGGACCTCGCGCGTTGCCTCGTAGGCGAGGAGCGTCACCAGCTCCTCCGTCAGCTGCCGGAAGACCGGGGACGGAGTGTTTTTGTCGCGGAGGACAGTGAGCTTATGGGCGACCAGCGGGTGGTCCACAACGAGAGTGCGCATTGGTCAAAACTATCACCCGGCCGCCGGCCCCCTCCCCGGCACTTCGCCGCTGGCCTCCGGCTCCCCGGTGTGGTCCTCGCGGAGGACGGGGTGTTCAAACGTGGGCGCAGGGCCCGCGTGCTCGCGGCGGCGTATCAGGTGGAACAGCCGGTGGGCGAGGATCACCATGGACACCCACGCAAGGCCAAGGAACCAGCCGGCCATCACATCGGTCAACCAATGGTGTCCCAGGAAAACCCTGCTCAGGCCCATGGCGATGATGAAGATGGCTCCGGCCGTTATCGCGGCGATCCTAGCCCACAGGATTTGGAACTGGAGGCACATCAGATAGACCAGGACGCCTATCACCACAGTTGTGTTCAGCGTGTGTCCGCTCGGGAAGGACGGTGTGGTTTCATAGGGCGGCACCGCCTCCGAATGGTCCGGACGGGTCCTGCCGACCAGTCGCTTGCCGAGGGTGGTGGCAGTTGTGGAAACGAGGGCAGCGCCGCCCACCAGGACGATGGGCCGCCACGTCCTGCTCAGTAATGTCAGCCACGCGGTGAGGATGCTGGCGAGAATGGGCATGCCGATCCCCCCGCCCACGTTGGTAAAGCCGGTGGCGAAGGCGTCCACCTCGGGATTCCGCAGCGACTGGGAGTATTCCAGCGCGGGAATATCCAGGCTGGCCAGCCCCTCCTCGTCCACTACATTCGCGTATACCTCCGCACCGAGCAGGGCCAACGTGACCACCAGTGTTCCGCCGATGATCAGGGTCAGCCACAAGGCGGCATAGGGCTTGATCCACTTGTCCATGCGGTCTCGGACGGTGCTCACTGTGCCTCCCGGCGTCTGGGGCGTCACGGGCTCGGGTTATCCCACGAAACTATCATTGAGCCATGGTCTCCGCAGATAAAAAACACGACGCGTGGATGGGCCTTGCCCTGGCCGAGGCCCGCCGCGCCCTTGCTACGGAGGATGTGCCGATTGGTGCGGTGGTCATAGGGCCCGACGGCGCCGTGCTGGGTTCCGGCCGGAACCAGCGGGAGGAGCTTGGTGATCCCACCGCCCACGCCGAGATGGTTGCCATCCGGGAGGCGGCAGAACGGTTGCGCCAGCTTTCAGTGCTCGACGGCGGCAGCGGGGACGGCTGGCGGCTCGCCGACTGCACGCTGGTGGTGACCCTGGAGCCCTGCGCCATGTGCGCCGGCGCCATTGTCCTGGCCCGGATTCCGCGGGTGGTCTTCGGGGCTTGGGATGAAAAAGCGGGGGCGGCAGGATCCGTGTTCGACGTGCTCCGCGAGCGCCGCCTGAATCATTGGGTTGAGGTTTATCCCGGGGTGCGCGAGGCGGAGTGTGCCGGGCTGCTGCGTGATTTCTTCGCCGGGCACCGGCTCTAACTCCTGATGGCGTCCAGCACCACGGCCGCTGTCCGGTCCCAACCCGGCAGCGTGCTCCTCGCCTGAACCGCCCTTTCGCGCCAGGAAGCCCTGGTTGCGGTGTCCTCCAGCCAGCTGCGGAGGACCTGGGCCAGCAGGGCCGGGTTGGCAGGGTCGTCATCGGCAGGGAAGGCGACCTTCGCCCCGGGAAGCGGGCCGCCGTCGTCGTCCGTACCCGGTGCGCCCAGGCGCAAGGCCTCGACGGCGCCCGTCCCCTCGCGCACGATCACCGGGATACCCCGGGCGAGCGACTCGGTGACCACCATGCCGAAGGCCTCAGCGCGGGAGACCAGCAGGCTGAGGTCTGCCCGCAGCCATGCGTTTTCGAGCGCCGGGCCCGTCAGCTCGCCGGTGAGCCGGATCCGTCCGCCCAGGCCGTTCGCCTGAACGGCAGCGCGAACCTTGCCGGTGTATTCCGCGTCTGCCCGGTCCGAACCCACCAGGGCTGCCGTCCAGTCGAGGTCCTGCAGCAAGCCCAGTGCTCCAACCACAAGCAACTGGTCCTTGTTGGGCAGGAGTGCGGCCACGGCAACGATATGGGGCGGCGTGGAGCCCGGGGCCAGCGGAGCCGGGTCGGTGCCGGGAAGGGCGACCTTCAACCCATGTAGGCCATGGCGTGCCGCCAGGACATTCCTGGCCCAGGTGCTGGTGCACAGCACCCCGGTGGCGGCACGCAGGGACCTTGCCTCAAGTCCGTAGCGGGCGGGTGCAGGCATGTGGACCAGCACCCAGGTTTCCCGGCCGGCTTTGGCCGCGAATTCCAGCTCATCCGGCGCACCCATGGCGATCAGCCCATCCACGAGGATCACGGTGCCCTGCAGTCCTGCGTCCGGTTCCCAGGCGCCAAGCAGGCTGCCCAGCCGGCGCCGAGCGTGGGCATTGGCTTCAGGCCAGGAGCCGTCCACTGCGATCACCTCGACCTCTGTCCCCAAGGCCTCCAAGCCCTGCACCAGCCGCGCGTTATAGACGTTCCCGCCGGAATGGTGGTGGATGTTGCCGGGTACCAGCAGGCGGATGCGGGGCACGGGATCAGGCTGCTGGAGAGTCCGCTGCCGGGAGATCCAGCGAGTAGGTGGCCCAGGCATCCGGGTTCTCCCGCAGGGTGACGTCGATGCCCTCAAGACGGCCGCCGTCGTCGTCATTCTGCAGCTTTTCCGCAACTGAATGGGCAATGTATTCCGCGAGCGCCTCAGTGGTGCTGAGTTTGCCCGCAAAATCCGGATGCTCGTCCAGGTTGCGGTAGTTCAGGCCTGCCAGGACCTCCTCGATGATGGTGCCAGCGGCGCCGATGTCCAGCACGATCGCGTCCTTGTTGAGCGTCCGACGGCGGAAGGACACCTCGGCGACAAAAGTCGCCCCGTGCAGGGCCTGGGCCGGCCCGAACGCCTCACGGGGCAGGCTGTGGGCGATCATGAAGTGGCGGCGGACGGTCAGGCTGAACATGGACTACCTCTGGTCTTCTCGGGTCTGGTGCGGGTCTTTGTTCTCGGGGTCTTTGTTCCCGCGGTCTTTGTTCCCGCGGTCTTTGTTCCCGCCGCCTTCGTCGGTGGGGTATTCGATGACGTGGCACAGGGCTTCAAGCTTCCCGTGGGCGAGGTCCTGCACCGTGCCGGGCAACTCGGCGAACCGCGAGGTACCGGTGAGGAAGGCATCGAATACGGGGTCCTTCAGCAGCGAGACGGCGAGGTCCAGGCGGTCGACGCTGGTCCTGCGGTGGCGGCGCGCACGCGCCACCACACCCACCTGGCTGGCCCGGATGGACAGCCGCCGGGCATGGAAGTCCTCCCCCAGCGGCAGGGTTACCTCGCGGTTGGCGTACCAGGACATCTCGATGACGTCCCCCTCGTCGCCCACGAGCTGCAGGCTCCGCTCCAGGCCTTCCTGGGATGCAGAGCAGTGGAAAACGATGTCGCAGTCGGCCAGGGCGTCATCCGGGCGGGCGAAGTCCACGCCCAGGGAGTCCGCCAGGTGCTTCCGGCCCGGATCCAGGTCCACCAGCTGCAAGCGCTGCAGCGGGAAGGTCCTCAGCAGGGTGGCAACCATGCCGCCCACCAGCCCGGCTCCCACCACCGCAATCCGGTCTCCCAGCCGCGGACCCGCCTCCCACAATGCGTTCACGGCGGTCTCCACCGTGCCGGTGAGCACTGCCCGGCGGGAGGGCACGTCATCAGGGATCTTCGTCAGTGAGCTGACCGGCACCACGTAGCGGTCCTGGTGGGGGTTAAGGCAGAAGACGCGCTGCCCCGCCCAGCCCTCCGGACCCTCCTCGACAACCCCGACGGAGAGGTACCCGAACTTCACCGGCCCGGGGAAGTGTCCCTCCTGGTGGGGTGCCCTCATCTCCTCGGCAACCCGGGGCGGAACAGCGCCTGCATGGACCACCATTTCCGTGCCTTTGCTGATGCCGGAGTACAGGGCGCGGACCAGGGCCTCGTCCGACCCGCGGGCAGGCAGCTCCTCGGGCCGGAGCTCGCCATGTTCCCTGGCTGTGGTCCAGTAGGCCGTTGCGTGCGTGCGACTGGATTGATGCGCTGGACTGGATTGATTAGTCATCTTGCTGATGAATCTAGCCGTCAACGTGCGCGCGGGAAAGCTGGCCGGCGGCAGTCCCCTTGTCCCGTCGCATCCTCCCCGTCGCTTCCTCCCCATCGGGAGGCACGGTCCGGTTCCCGTCGGGAGGCACAGTCCGGGCAGGCCTCACCATCACGATTGCGGAGAGGGCTTCGTTACGTGACGCCAGCGCTTGCCTGGCAGGCCATCTCCCACCAAACATCTTCGGGCAGCGGGTCCTTGGGCTGCTGGTACCCAGGCATGAACCAGTCAGCAAAAGTGTCCTCGGGGAACTCCTCCTTTGGATACAGGTCCTGGAGCGACCGGCCGGCTGCTAGAGGCCAAGCATCAGACAAGTCATCAGGCAGCGACACCCCCGAAAGGTCGTTGGGCAGCGACACCCCCGAAAGGTCGTTGGGCGGTGGCCACATCTCCGCAAGGTCATCAAGCGCGCGGAGCCCTGCCGGCACAGCCCGTTCCGGCCAGTGGGGTGGTTCCCAGTCCTGGTGTTCGCTTGTGTAGTGGCGGCCGGTGGGTGAGGTCCAGCCGGGTGGTGC